>JBFELD010000030.1:0-11744 GCA_041552375.1 Kiloniellaceae bacterium
CGGCGCCTTCGTCGGGACCTTCCTGGTCAACGGCGCGGCCTTCTTCCTCAGCGGTGTGTTGGCCGACTTTTGGCAGCTCATCATGGGCGGCCTCTTCGTTTTCGTCGTCTTGGTGATGCGCGACGGCATCGTCGGCACCCTGGCGAAGTGGTTGGCGCGGCGGCGTACGGGCTCGATTGCACAGATGATCCAGGAGTCCGATGAGGTGGCCGCCGATCGCCAGAGGGACTTCCGCGGTGGCGGCGGTAGCAAGCTGCCGGAGGAGATCTGAGATGACCAAAGCACTTGAGATCACCAATCTGACCACCAAGGTCGCGGGCTACACGATCCTCAATCAGCTCTCCTTGTCGGTCGATGCCAACGAGCTTCGCGTGCTGCTTGGGCCCAACGGGGCCGGAAAGACGACGCTGATCGACATGATCACCGGCCGGTACAAGCCGCATGCGGGCAAGATCAGCTTCTATGGCAAGGACATCACCGGCAAGTCGCCCGATATCATCTTTCGCGAGGGGATCAGCCGCAAATTCCAGGTCCCCAATCTTTACGAGACCCTTTCGATCTTCGACAACGTGATGCTCTCGCTGAAGGGCGAGCGGAGGGTCATGCACAACCTCTTACGGCGCACGAGCGCGGAGGAGACCGACCGCATTTGGGAGGTGCTGGAGTTGGTGCACTTGGCCGACAAGGCGGCAGAGCCGGCCGACTCCCTATCGCACGGCGAACGCCAATGGCTCGAGTTCGGCATGATGGTCGCGTCCAATCCCAAGCTGCTGTTGTTCGACGAACCGACCACCGGCATGACCGAGGACGGCAAGCTCAAGACGGCGGAGCTGATCGAGAAAATCGCGGAAAGCCATACCGTCCTCTTGGTCGAGCACGATATGCACCTCGTGCGCCGCATCGCCAAGACCGTCTCTGTCATGCACCAAGGACAAATGCTGGCCGAGGGCACTTTGGACGAGATCGTCGAAAACGAAACGGTTCAACAGGTCTACCTGGGCAAGGGAGGCGACACCGTTGCTGCTTGAGATCAAGGGCCTGCACAGCTTTTATGGCACCAGCCATATCCTGCACGGCATCACGCTGGAAATCGAGACTGACGGCATCATCAGCGTGCTGGGGCGCAACGGTGTAGGCAAGAGCACCCTCATTCGGTCCATCACCGGCGTGGTCATGCCCAAGGAAGGCTCCATCGTTTTCAAGGGGACCGATATCACGAAAATGAAGAGCCACGATCGCGCGCGCCTTGGCATCTCCCTCGTGCCGCAAGGCCGCGAGCTGATCCCGGATGTCACCGTTGAGGAAAACCTCATGGTGGCCTTGATCGGTAGGGGCCGCAAGAACGGAGCGATCCCCGACTACATCTTCGACTACTTTCCCAGCATCAAGGAGTTTCTCAAGCGCAAGGCGGGCGTCCTCAGCGGCGGTCAGCAACAGCTTGTGGCCATCGCCCGGGCTCTCATCCAAGAGCCCCAATTGCTGCTGCTGGACGAACCGACCGAGGGTCTCCAGCCGTCGATCGTCGCCGAGATCCAGAAAATCGTGCGCCAGATCTACAACGAACATAACTGCGCCATTTTGCTGGTGGAGCAGAACCTGAATTTCGTGCGAGACGTCACTCATCGCTTCGCCATGATGGAGGGTGGCCGCATTCTCGCCGACGGTGAGATCGGTGAGCTGACGGAAGAGATCGTCCAGGCCCACCTGTCGGTTTGACGAGGATCGAAGATGGGAAAACGAGGCAGGGGCCGCAAGGACTGGAGGGCATGAGCGCTCGGGGATGACGCAATGAATGGAGGCCGGGTCAGGGTATCCGGACCCATCGGTCTTTGGGTGGATTCCAACGGCTTGTTTCGTCTAGCTCGACCTTGAACCGCCAAGCGAACAACGGGCTAGCAAAAAGGAACCTAGAAAGGAGTAGAGGACATGTTACACGGCGATATTTCCAGTAGTAACGACACAGTCGGTGTGGCGGTTGTCAATTACAAGATGCCTCGATTGCACACCAAGCAGGAGGTTCTCGACAACGCGCAGAAGATCGCCGACATGATGACTGGCATGAAGGTTGGTCTGCCGGGCATGGATCTGGTCATCTTTCCCGAGTACAGCACGCATGGGATCATGTACGACCAGAAGGAGATGTACGAGACCGCCTCGTCCTGCCCGGGTGAGGAGACCGAAATCTTCGCCAAGGCCTGTCGCGAGGCCAATGTCTGGGGCGTTTTCTCCCTGACCGGCGAACGCCACGAGGAGCATCCGAACAAGGCGCCCTACAACACCTTGATCTTGATGAACGATAAGGGCGAGATCGTCCAAAAGTACCGGAAGATCATGCCCTGGGTGCCGATCGAGGGTTGGTATCCCGGCAACTGCACCTACGTGAGCGATGGCCCCAAGGGCCTCAAGGTCAGCCTGATCATTTGCGATGACGGCAACTATCCGGAGATCTGGCGTGATTGCGCGATGAAGGGTGCCGAGCTGATCGTCCGCTGTCAGGGCTACATGTATCCGGCCAAGGACCAGCAGGTGATCATGGCCAAGGCCATGGCTTGGGCCAACAACAGCTATGTCGCGGTGGCCAACGCCTCGGGCTTCGACGGTGTCTATTCCTACTTCGGCCACTCGGCGGTCATCGGCTTCGATGGACGCACGCTGGGTGAGTGCGGCGAGGAGGACAACGGTATTCAGTATGCCCAGCTCTCCAAGTCGCTGATCCGGGACGCGCGGCAGACGATGCAGTCGCAGAACCATCTCTACAAGCTGCTGCACCGCGGTTACACCGGCATGATCAACTCCGGTGAGGCGGCGGACGGTGTCGCGGCCTGCCCGTACGACTTCTATCGGAAGTGGGTGACCGACCCGGACGGCACGCGGGAGATGGTGGAGGCCCTCACACGGGCGACGCCGGGTACCGACGAATGCCCGATCGAAGGCATCCCGCACGAAGAAGAGGCCACTCATCGTTGAGCCTCATTGGAAGGGGCGGTCCCGTGGCCGCCCCTTTTTTATCTTGCGAACGGGCCCTGCGCGCTCTCCGCGACCGGGAGTGTCGTGCGCGCGGCATTTTGCCCGCCGGTCCCGCGGCGGACGCTAGTTGAAGAGATGCATCGTCCATGACCCTTGATGATTACCGTATCCTGGAAGAGCCTTATTATCGACCACTCGGCGACGAGATTGTGATCTTCGAGGCCGCCTACGCGGACCGTATGCCGATGATGCTGAAAGGGCCCACGGGATGCGGGAAGACCCGCTTCATGGAGCATATGGCCTGGCGGCTGAGAAAACCTCTCATCACGGTTGCCTGCCACGAGGACATGACGGCCTCGGATCTGGTCGGCCGATACCTGCTGGATGCCGAGGGGACCGTTTGGCACGATGGGCCCTTGACGATCGCTGTGCGCCACGGGGCGATCTGCTATCTCGACGAGATCGTCGAGGCGCGTCAGGATACGACGGTCGTCATTCATCCTCTCACCGATGATCGCCGCATCCTGCCCTTGGAAAAGAAGAACGAGCTGGTCAAGGCCCACTCCGATTTTCAGATCGTGATTTCCTACAATCCGGGGTATCAGAGCGTGCTCAAGGATCTGAAGGAGTCGACCAAGCAACGCTTCGCCGCGCTCGACTTCGGTTTTCCGAATCCCGAGATCGAGGCCGAGATCGTCTCCCACGAAGCCAACATCAGCACCGATCTCGCTCAAAGGCTGATCAAGGTCGGGCAACGCTCGCGCCATCTCAAGGGGCACGGGCTCGACGAGGGCGCTTCGACCCGAATGCTGGTCCAGGCGGGTCGGCTGATAGACAAGGGTACCTCCTTCGAGACCGCCTGCGAGGTCGCCATGGTCTTGCCGATCACCGACGATCCCGATCTGCGCGCGGCCCTGAACGAGGCGGTCAGCGCCTGTGCCTAAGGGCGACGCGGCGAGACGATGAGCGAGGCCTGGGCAGATATTCGCAAGCTCCTCAGCCAGTCTCGCCTTGACCGGTTTGTGAGCGAGGGCGCCTGGCAGCATATCGCCCGCGCCTTTCCCGGGGAAGAGTTCGAGGACTGGGTGACCGCGCTGGGCTCCCTTACCGCCGCCGGTATCGGGCCGGGAGGGGCGGCGGCCTATGTTCGCGCGAGCCCCCTGTGCGCCGACATCGTCGGCGCCGATGCGACGCTGGCACTGGCCGCCAGCGCCGCTCAGGTGATGCGCCGCGCGCACGTGCGCGCGGCGATCAATCTCCTGTCGGCAGCGCCCCTGGCGGCGCGGCGCCTGAAGCATACGGCCGGATTTCTCCAATGGTTGCACGCTATCGAGGACTTAGCCGGACGGGCGCCCGAATCGGTAGACCTGGTCATCGACCGTTCGGACCAGATCCTCAGCCAACTCGATGCGGAGGGATTTCGGGCCTGGACCCTGGCCGGCATCCGCAACGCCGGTGACAGCGCCGAGCGCCGGGTGTCCTTTTTCTCCCTCTCCGAGCCGGACGCGTTGCGGGTTTTCGAGCAGGAATCGGGACTGATTTCCCTCGGCGAGATGGAACGCCTGCTGAAGGCCTACCTTGCCGCGCTCTGGGGGATCTATCCCATCGTCCGGCCGTTGCCGCCCCGCAAGAGCCTGATGTTTCGGCCGCGACGGGCGACCTTCGACCGCTTCCTGATTCGCTTTCCCGAGACCTATCCCGGCTTCACCGCGCAAGAGTCGCGGCGGCTCTTTCTCGCCGGCATCGCCCACGTCGGTGCCCATATCATGTTCACCCCGGAACGCTTTCCCGTCGGCCCGCTGAAGCCGGTTCAGGTGGCGCTGGTCTCCTTGATCGAGGATGCCCGCGTGGAGACCTTGGCGGCTCAGGAGTTTCCCGGCCTGGGGCGGCTTTGGCGGTCCTTTCATGTCGCCCAGCCCAATACGCCCTTGGTTGCCGAGGCGCATATGGCGCGGCTCGCGCGGGCCCTGATCGATCCGGCTTACGAGGACGACGATCCCTGGGTCAACAAGGGCAAGATGATGTTCTTCGACGCGCGATCCAGCTGGGACGACGCGCGAATCAGCCGCACCATCGGCGGTCTTCTTGGCAACGACCTGGGCCAGATGCGCGTGCAGTTCAACACCAAGAGTTACGTCGTCGAGCCGCCCTACCGAGACGACAACATGGGGGTCTGGGATTTCGGCGAGCCGCCCGAGACGCAAGCCGACGACGCCGACGTGATCTACGACTCCTTCCATATCGAGCATACCGAGGAGGACAAGCCGCATCATCGTCAGCGCACGGAGGAGCACCAAGACGCCGCCCATCAGGCGGCCAGGGTCCGCGCGGTGGAGGAGGACATCGGCATGCCGGTAGCCCGCTATCCGGAATGGGACCACCTGCTCGGCCGCGAGCGGCCCGACTGGACGCAGGTCGTCGAGTTCGAGCCCCGCCCCGCCAATTCCGATCCGATCGAGCTCTTGATCGCCGAGTACCCGGACGTGGTGGCGCGTATCACCAAGCTCATTCGCTCAGCCAAGGTCAGCCAGCCCACCCGCATGAAGCGCCAGCCCGAAGGTGACCGGCTGGATCTCGAGGCCTGCATCCGGGCGACCATCGACCGCCGCGCCGGCCGGCCTTTCGAGCATCGGGTCTATGAGACAACGGCTTTGCGCTACCGCGATCTCTCGGTTCTCCTATTGCTCGACATCTCCGAGTCGACCAGGGACCAGGTTCGCGGCACCGACGTGTCGGTGCTGTCATTGGAGCGGGCGGCCACGGTGCTGCTATCGGTTGCCATGTCGGGACTGGGCGACCCCTTCGCAATCCACGCCTTTTGCTCCAATGGCCGCAACGAGGTGCGGTGCGTGCGGGTCAAGGACTTCCAAGCCCTCTTCGACGACAAGACGAAGACGCGGCTCGCCGGTCTACGCAGCGGCTACTCGACGCGCATCGGTGCCGCGTTGCGTCACGCGGGGGCCGAACTGGAAGGCCAGCTCACCCATCGCCGGCTGCTCTTGGTGGTCACGGACGGCGAGCCGTCGGACATCGACATCAAGGACAAGCGCTATCTCGTGGAGGATGCGCGAAAGGCGGTGCAAGGCCTGGCGCATCGAGGAATTGACGTCTTTTGCGTCGGGCTCGACGGCGGCGGCGAAAGCTATCTGACGCGGATATTCGGCCGCCGCAACGTCTTGCTCATCGACCGGGTAACCGCGTTGCCGGAGAAGCTGCCGATGCTCTATCTGCGGCTGACCGCTTGAGGCCGGCCGCGCTCGAGACAATAGGACTGGGAAGGACTAGAACGATGACATTGAGACGACCCTCACAAGTGGACCTGCTCGACATCGGCGACCGTTATCACCTCGACCTCACGGAGGACGAGCTGGATGTCATGTCGGAATTGGTGGCCGCGGTCATGGGCGGGTACGACGAACTCGATCAATACCCCGACCCACTGCGCGAGGTCATCCCGGCCGTGCGTATCCCCGGCGAGCGGCCCTCTCCCGAGGAGGACCCGCTGAACGGCATCGTCCGGCGTTGCAGCGTCAAGGCGGTGGATGCGAAGCGCGGCGCGTTGTCGGGCAAGACCATCGGCGTCAAGGATACGATCTGCGTTTCCGGAATTCCTATGAGCTGCGCCTCGCGCCTGCTTTACGGCTTCGTGCCCGACATCGACGCCACCATCGTCACCCGCATCCTGAAGGCGGGTGGGCACATCACGGCGGTGCTGAACACCGACGACTTCGCCTTTTCCGGCGGGGGCCACACTTCGGCTTATGGGCCCGGACGCAACCCGGTCAATCCCAAGCATGCGCCGGGCGGCTCCTCGAACGGCTCGGCGACGGCGCCGGCCACCGGGCAGGTCGACATCGCCCTGGGCGGCGATCAGGGTGGCTCGATCCGGATCCCGGCCTCCTGGTCGGGCATCGTCGGCCTCAAGCCGACCCATGGGCTGGTTCCCTACACCGGCATCGTCGGTTTCGACCAGACCATCGACCATATCGGCCCCATGGCCAAGAAGGTGGAGAACGTGGCGCTTCTCCTGCAGGTCATTGCCGGCAAGGACGATACCTGCATCGACCCCCGGCAGCCCGACAGGATCAAGGTGCCCAAGTACACCGAAGAGATGAAGGGCGGCGTCAAGGGGTTGAAGATCGCCGTCGTCAAGGAGGGCTTCGGCACGCCTGAGTCGATGCCCGAGGTCGATAAGGCGGTGAAGGCCGCCGCCGCCTATCTCAAGAGCAAGGGCGCCAGCGTCAAGCAGATTTCCGTGCCCGAGCACCTGAAAGGCGTGCCGATCTGGAACTGCATCGCCATCGAGGGCGGCATCGACAGCTTCTACCACGGCCACACCGCCTATCAGCACAAGGGCTACTACAACCCGCGGCTGATCTCGGCTATGTCGCGGGCGATCAAGACCAACGGCGGTGATTTCTCGCCGACCGCCAAGCTCGGCACCTTGATCGGCCACTACATGCGCGAGCAGTACCACGGCGTCTTCTATGCCCGGGCGCAGAACTTGTCGCGCGCGCTCACGGCGGCCTACGACAAGGTCTTCAAGGATTTCGACCTGGTCCTCATGCCGACGACGCCGCAGACCGCCCACAAGCTGCCGGCAATGCCGGAGGTGGATCGCCGCGAGCACATTTCGCAAGCCCTCAACATGGTCCGCAATACCGCGGTCTTCGACCTGACCGGCCACCCGTCGATCAGCGTGCCCTGCCGCGGTGTCAAGGGCCTGCCGGTCGGGCTGATGCTGACGGGCGCTCACTTCGACGACGCGACGGTGCTGCGGGCCGCACACGCCTATCAAAGCGGACGCTAACCGCGGTCTCTATAGGACTTAGTGTTCGCATGACGGCCGCCGGCGGAAGGGAAGGGGGACTTGATCATGCTGAGGCGCGATGACATCAAGCGCTACATCTGCGAGTTCATCGGCACCTACACGCTGGTCTTCTTCGCCGCCGGGGCCGTGGTCGTCAGCGCCAGCATGGAGGGGACGCTGGGCGCCATCGGCGGCGGTCTCATCTCCGGCCTGGTGCTCATGGTCATCATCTTCGCCTTCGCCCACGTCTCGGGCGGACACGTCAATCCCGCCTTTTCCATCGCCACGGTGTATCTGGGTCTGCTTGAGCGCCGCCTTCTAGCCGGCTATATCATCGCTCAGATGCTGGGTTCGGCGGCGGCCGGGTTCAGCCTTTTGTGGGCACTCGGTTCCCATGGCGACATGGGGGCCAATCTGCCAAACATCGACCTGGGAATTACGCCCTTCAGCGCGTTTCTGATCGAGACCTTCCTGTCCTTTCTGCTGATGGTAGTGATCTTCGGCGCGCTCTCCGCCGGCGGGCGGGTGGCGGAGCTGGCGGCGATCCCGATCGGCGCCACGGTTGGCATCGAGGTCATGCTCATGGGGCCGGTTGCCGGCGCGGCGATGAACCCCGCGCGGGCCTTCGGGCCCTACGTGGCGACGGGGGATTTCACTCATTACTGGATCTACGTCGTGGGCCCGCTGATCGGCATGATGGCGGGCGCGGTCTTGATGCGCTTTACCCATGGCGAGATCGGGGCACCGCAGTCGTGAGGGCCGAAACCAAGATGCGGGCCATATGCCTGATCCTGATTGCCCTGGCTCTCTCGGCGGCGCTCGTCATTGGCTTGGCATCCGCTCGCCTCGCGGCGCAGTCGGAGCCCGAGCATGGGATCGGCAGGCCCGAGGCGCCGGTGCGCGTGGTCGAGTTCTTCTCCTTCAGTTGTGCTCACTGCGCGCGCTTTCACCGCGAGCTCCTGCCCTGGCTGACGGAAAGCTACATCGAAACGGGACGGGTCTACTTCGTGGCCCGTGACTTTCCATTGAATCTTGCCGCCCTCAGGGCCGCGCAGGCGGCGCGCTGCGGCGGCCCGGAACGCTATTTCGAGCTGGCGGATGCCTTGTGGCGGGACTGGGAAAGTTGGATCGGGGCGGAGGATGTGCAACCGTCCTTGCTGCAGCTACTCGCCACAAATGGCATCGCCCGCGATCGGGCGGCGGCCTGCTTGGCCGACGGCAACGAGATCGAGCGTGCGATCCTCGAATCGATGCGCTCGGCCTTGCGGCGCTATGAGGTGGACCGAACACCGACGTTGTTGATCAATGACGAGGTTTTCGCGGGCTTGCCGGCTCGCGAGACCCTTCAGGGAATGATCGAGGAGAAACTGGCAGCCGCCGAGGACGCGCAGCGCTGATCGCCGTCCGTGCGACGGATGGCAAAAGGCGGTGGCTTTCAGCACCTCGCATCGATCATAATCGTTTTGAGGGGCTCGCGAGAAAACGAACAAAAGCGATAGGGAGAGCGGTGCCCACCTTGATCAAGATACTGGGGTTCGCCAGCGAACCGGCGATGGCCGAACGGCTCCATCGGCTCGGGCACGCGGAGCGCGTCGAATACCTGACCCTCTCGCGCGAGGACACCAAGCGCCATCGACTGCGGGCCGAAACGGACCAGGGCACGGACTGCTCGATCGCCCTGCCGCGGGACCAGGCTCTTTCGGACGGGGCGGTTTTGGCGTTGGACGACGAGCGCGCCATCGTCGTGCGCATGGCTGAGGAGCGCTGGCTGCGCCTCAGTCCACGCGACGCGGCGGCTGGCCTCGAGCTCGGCTACTGCTGCGGCAACCTCCACTGGCGGGTGAAGTTCGACGCGGACACCATCGCCATCGCCTTGGAGGGGCCGGAGCGCGACTACCTGGAAAGGGTCCGGCACTTCCTCGACGATGGCCGGGCGAGGCGGGTCGATGACGGTTGACACGCGATCCAGCCTGTTACTGTTGCAGCAGGGCGACAGCTTCTTTCCCTCCGGGGCGGCGGTCTTTTCCTGGGGGTTGGAGACCCTGTACGAGGATGGGCTGATTTCAGGTGCCGATGATCTGGAGAGCTATCTTGAAGGTCAGATCCGCGGGCGTTGGCGGCCCTTCGAGCGCGCCGTGGTTGCCGGCGCCCATGGCATGGCCCAATCCCTCGACGAACTGGCCATGCTCGACTGCCGGGTCGAGGCGCAGACCCTGGCCGCGGAGCTGCGGAGCGGTTCGCGCCGGGCCGGCCGCGCCTTCATCGGGGTCCATCGACGCCTCGCGACGCCGGGTGCGGGAGACTATGAGGCGCTCATCGCTACCGGCCAGGCTCCCGGCCACCTCGGCGTGGTCCAAGGCCTGATCTGGGCGCGGCTGGGCTTGGACGTGGAGGCGGCCATGCTGCTCTCCGCCCACCAGCTTTCAACCGCCATGCTGGGCGCGGCGATCCGCCTCGGCGTCATCGGCCACGTCGCCGCGCAAGAGATCCTGACCCGCGCGCACGATCGCGCCACGGCGATCATGCAAAGCGAACCGACACCTGGTCTCGATCAGCTTTCCGCCTTCGTGCCGGAAGCCGAGGTCGCGGTCATGCGCCACGAGAGCGCGGACAGTCGATTGTTCGCCAATTAGGAACGGAAATAGGGGAGAGGGAGACCGTGTCATGCTTCTAACACCCACGGAAATGGAACGCCTGACGATCTACGTCGCCGCCGAGTTGGCACGCAAGCGACGCAAGAAGGGCTTGAAGCTCAACCATCCGGAGGCCGTCGCCCTGATCTCCGACGAGATCCTCGAAGGCGCGCGCGAGGGCCGCTCGGTCGCCGACCTCATCTCCTGGGGTTCGACCTTGCTGACCAGCGATGACGTGATGCCCGGCATCGCGGATCTCATGCCGATGATCCAGGTGGAGGGCACCTTCCCCGACGGCACCAAGCTGGTGACCATCCACGACCCCGTGCGTCCGGGTAAGAAGAAGGCGAAGAAGGGTGCCGTGCGTCCGGGCGAGGTTTTGGCCGAGGAGGGGGAGATCGAGCTCAACGCCGGCAGGCCGGGAACGACACTCAAGGTCACCAACACCGGCGACCGGCCGGTCCAGGTCGGCAGCCACTACCATTTCTTCGAGACCAACAAGGCGCTCGACTTCGACCGCGCTGCGTCCTTCGGCATGCACCTCGACATTCCCGCCGGCACGGCCGTGCGCTTCGAGCCCGGCGAGTCGAAGAAGGTCACCCTGGTGGCCGTCGGTGGCAGTGGTGAGCTCTATGGCCTGAACAACCTGACCAACGGATCGCGCCGCAGCGAGGCGCGCAAGGCAGCCGCCCTCGATCGTGCGCGCCGCCATGGTTTCAAGGGAGCATGACCGATGGCCCGGATGACACGCGACGACTATGCCCACATGTATGGGCCCACCACGGGCGATGTGGTCCGCTTGGGCGACACCTCCCTCCTGGCCGAGGTCGAATACGACCACGCCGTGCCGGGTGAGGAATGCCTGCACGGCGGCGGCAAGACGCTGCGTGACGGCTTGGGGCTGACGCCCGGCTACGACAGCGCCATGGGCGCGCTCGACATGCTGCTCTGCAACGCCCTCGTCATCGATCCCGTGCTGGGCGTCGTCAAGGGCGACGTCGGCATCAAGGATGGCCGCATCGTCGGCGTCGGCAAGGCCGGCAATCCGGCCACCATGGACGGTGTCGATGCGAACCTCGTCTGCGGGGCGGCGACCACGGTCCGCGATGCCGAGGGGTTGATCGCAACCCCGGGCGGCATCGACGTGCACGTGCATTTCGACTCCGCCCAGCTCTGCGAGCACGCCATCAGCGCGGGCCTGACCACGATGATCGGCGGTTCTCTGGGCCCGATCACCGTCGGGATCGACTGCGGTGGCGCCTTCAATGTCGGCAAGATGCTGCAGGCGGCCGAGCACTGGCCGATCAACTTCGGCTTTCTCGGTCGCGGTAACA
>JBFELD010000031.1:0-11736 GCA_041552375.1 Kiloniellaceae bacterium
GCAGATCCTGGCTGGTGGACATCGCCTGACCGCTGACGAGCCGCCAGCGGTGGGCGGCGGCGACCGGGGGCCCACCCCTTACGGCCTGTTGCTCGCCGGCCTCGGGGCCTGCACCTCCATGACCCTACGGCTCTATGCCGATCGCAAGGGTTGGCCGCTAGAGCGTGTGACGGTCCGCCTTAAACACGACAAAATCCATGCCCAGGATTGCGAAAGCTGCGAGACCACCGAAGGACGCATCGATCACATCGCCAGGGAGCTGACGATAGATGGACCACTGGATGCGGATCAGCGTCATCGCCTGCTCGAAATCGCGGACAAATGCCCGGTCCACAAGACGCTCCATTCGGAGGTCGCGATCGAAACCAAGATCGCCGGGCAATAATCTGACGGGAAGACGGAACGAGGGATCGGGTCTCTAGTGTCCCGAATCAGAAGTTCGCATCATTGATGGCACGCGCCGGACGAACTTCTGATTCGATAAGGACACTAGGAAGCTTAAGAGTCTTCGTGTGGTTGATGGTTTTGAAGTTCCTAAACGAGCAGGCCCCAGTCATCAGAGGAACTCCAAATCCACCACACGAGCGGAGGATAACCGATGGTTCCCTTGCGGCGACGCCAGCCTGTCGCCCCTTCTCCCGGCCGCGGGAAAGCACGGGCCCGGCCTTGGGCGCGGGCGTTGCTGCGATTGGTGGCGTGGCTGTGCCGTGGCTTGCTTCTTGTCCTCGTCGCCGCCTGGCGTTCGGGACGATTTGTTCTTGGCCGCGCCACACGGGTCATGCAGTGGTTGTGCGCCTGGGCGCTGTCCCATCCGCGACCGGCGGCCGACGGAGCGGTGCTTGCGCTGTCCGCTTGGGCGCTTGCTATGCTCGTCTCACCCGACCCGCCGACCGCCCCAGGGACCAAACTCACCGCCGATAAGGACAACCGCACCTGTCTTGCCCTCAACATCTATCACGAGGCGCGCGGCGAGCCGCTCAAAGGACAGGTCGCCGTCGCCCAGGTGGTCCTCAACCGCGTCGCGCACGTCCGGTTTCCGAACGAGATCTGCGCCGTCATCAAGGACGGTGGCGAATGGCCGCGGGGCTTCTGTCAGTTCTCCTGGTGGTGCGACGGGTTGAGCGACGCCCCCTTGGAGAGCAAAGCCTGGCGGGAGAGCATGGCCCTAGCCGGTGAAATCCTGAGCGGCGCTCACAACGACCCGACCCGCGGGGCCCTTTGGTACCATGCCACCAGCGTCGCCCCGGCCTGGCGGCGAGATTTCGACCGCACAGGGCGGATTGGGGATCACATCTTCTATCGGCCCCGGCGGCGGGCCAACTAAAGCCTGGGCGCAGCCTCAGGCGCAACCACGCTTACGGCGCATTTCTTCATTGGACTCCTCGAAGCGAGCCAAGTTCTTCTCGAGATCGTAAGGCTTTTCCTCCAGGGTCTCGCTATCCCACTCGCTGCGCGGGCGGACGAAAAAGTCGCCGCCGTAGACGTGGATCGCCGCCGTCATCTTATCGAGCGGATTGACCACCTCGTGGATTGCCTGGGGGCCGAGCGGAATGGTCTCTTTCTCCAAAAGCTCGCGAAAACCTTCGCGATGAAGTCCGGTCTCGTCACTCCGATAGAAGGTGTTGTCCTCGCGGCCACCGTAGATGCCGATCACCGCCCACATATTGTGATTGTGGGGAGGAAATCTGAGCCCCGGACCCCAGGCGATGTTCAGGATTGTCAGCTTGTCCGACACGTAGAGCCGCTCGACGCCAGACCACTCCGGCTCGCCCAAGGCCTTGATCATCGCCGCCGGATCCTCGACGGCGCACTGTACGACCTCGCGAATAGCATGCGGTGTGTCATACTTCTCAGCGACGGCCTTGCAGTCTTTGATGAACCGCTCGACATCGAACATGGTGCTCTCTCCTTCCCCCGGGCCTCCCCCCGGACCTCCTCCCGGGCACGCCGATCGCCTGACCGGCCCCCTGCGCCCCGGAACCATAGCACGATCGGAAGGTGGTGGAAGGAATCGCTTTGCGGGCCGCCGTCGTCGAAATTCGGCGTCAGTCGACCATGATCACCGGAAGACGGGGCTCATGAAGAACGGCGCCCGTGGCTCCGCCCAACACGATCCGGCTGAGGCGGCTGCGGGTATAAGCACCCATGACCAGGAGGCCGGCGCCCGCCTTCAGGGCCTCCTCCTGGAGCACATCGCCCACCGCTTGCGGGCCACAAGCGACCGAGACGCAATCGGGGGTCCCGCCGTGCCAGCGCAAATAGTCGGCGAAGGCCTCGACGTCGGGCGAAATCGGCCCGTCCTCCTGGGCCGCGATGACGGTCAGCTCCTCGGCCCGTTCGACCAGGGGCATGGCGAGGGAGACCGCGCGCGCAGCCTCCAGGGAGCCGTTCCAAGCCAGGGCCACACGCTCGAGCGAGAGGGCCTCGCAGGTAACCGGCACGACTAACAGGGGCCGACCGGTCTCGGTCAGCACCGCCCGCACCATCCGCTCGTAGGCTTGGCTCGGCGCATCGGCGGAAATGGCCAGGACAATGGCGTCCGACAAGCGCCCGCGCTCCGCCGCAACCGCGGCCGGACGCCCAATGGACTCCACGATCTCGGCGGAAAACCCACCTGACGGCCCGGGTTCCACGTCGCGCTTCGGGGAAAATTGCGCGGCGAGCCTATCGAAGAGCTCGCGCGCCTGGGCGATGCCTTCGGCATTGCGCTTATCAATCTCGTCGGTAAGCAACTCGATCGCCGATCCCGGCACCCCGGCAAAAAGAGGATCGTGAGGTTCGCGCAGGCCGGCGGCAAGGCAGCAGACCTCGACGTGGGCGTCGAGCGCGCGGCCGAGCATCAAGCCGGCGCCAAGCGAAGCCGCGCTCACCCTCTCCAGCGCCTCCGCACCGGACTGGGCGATCAGGGGAACCATGATCTTACGCCATGTCATGCATCCGGCCTCACGGGGCGGGGCGGGTCGGCATTTTGCGCGTCACCTGGTCGACCGCGATCACTCCCCGGCCAGACTTTGGATGTAGGCCAGGATATCCTCGATCTCGCCGGTCGAAAGCTGCAGGTTCGGCATCGGCGGATGCGGTTCGGCAAGCCAGGCGCGCAGACCTTCGGGCGTCCTGTTGGGATCCTCGGCGATGGCCTCGAACGGCGGCGCGGCATCGGAGGCGCTTTCCTGGGTCGGCTCGACGATGTGGCATTCGACGCACCACTGCCGCGCCAGGCTCCTGCCGGCGTCGACATCCGCGGCCCAAAGCTGGCCGGCGCTCATCAGCAAAACGGCCATGCCCGGCACGAGGGTCCGTGCCATCTCCGGGCGCGGCATCGCAAGCCACATTCGACGCGGGCTCATTGGTCGCCCCATTCCTGCAAATCCGGGAAGTCGTCCGGCAACTTGTCGGGCCAGCCTTCCTCCTCCCAATAGGGCCGGTCGAGCATCCAGTCGCGCATCGGCTCGGGTACTTCCTCGCGCGAGAAACCGGCTTGAGCCTCGGCATCGGCCGCGAAACCGGCGAGATGAGCGATCTCATCGGCCGAAAGCTCGATCTGGTAGCCGAGTTCGACCGCTTGAAGATCGAGCATGGCCGGCGCGCCGCGCCACATCCGCGCGGCGAAATCGAGCACGTTCACGCTGCGCGTTTGAGGATCGGCGTCCATGGCCGGCGCCGCCTGACCACCGACACCCGCGACGGAGTGACAGATGACACAGCCCTTGGCGATGAAGAGCCGCCGACCGCGTGCCGGGTCGATCAACGGCAGGACCACGACCTTTCCGGCCATCGGCTCGGCCGCCTCGGCAGCCTGAACTCCGCCACCCGCTTGCCCGTCCGACAGCATCAGGGATGCCGCCACGGTCAGGGCGGTCACAAGACCTGCCCGCCTCAGCATCGACCGTCCCGCCCGGCGCAAGGCCGAAGCGTCTCCAATTTCTTCGCTATGCCCAAACATCGACATCGACAAACGCCTCGGCATCGAATCCCCCTTCTCGTCGAAACGGCTCGCCTATCCATATCACCGAACGTCGCATTCGGCCGGCCACCGATCATTGATTTCGCTCAATACCTCCGCCGGCGCAAGGACTTAACACAATACGACAGTTGCCAACATGCTGCTTTCGCCCAACTCGAACCCGACCCATCGTCCAGGTTGCTGAGCCCTGATAATTTATGCATATTAGTGGGAATCACAACAAAATGCATAAAAAGGGGAGAAAATGCAGGATTTCGGGGAGGCCTTTTATCTAGCCTTTGCGCTGGTCGTGTCGCTCGACCCGGACCTGATGGAGATCATCGGTCTTTCCTTGCGTGTCAGCCTCACCGCCACGCTCGTCGCCGCCGGCATTGGCCTGCCGCTGGGTGCGGTCATCGGCGCCAGCCGGTTCCCCGGCCGGGGTGCCGTGGTCGTTTTGATCAACGCCTTGATGGGGCTGCCGCCGGTGGTTGTCGGTCTGCTCGTCTACCTCATGCTGTCCAACGCCGGGCCCTTGGGCTGGTTGCAGCTTCTCTACACGCCCACGGCGATGATCATCGCCCAGTCGATCCTGATCACGCCGATCATCGCCGCCCTGACACGCCAAGTGGTCGAGGACCTGCACCATGAGTATGCCGAGCAGTTCCGGTCCTTGCGCGTGCCGTGGCTGACCGCCGGCACTGCCTTGTTGTGGGATGCCCGCTACAGTCTTCTGACCGTTGCCCTGGCAGGCTTCGGCCGCGCCGTGGCCGAGGTTGGCGCGGTCATCATCGTCGGCGGGAATATCAATCACCTGACCCGCGTCATGACCACCGCCATCGCACTCGAGACCTCCAAGGGCGACTTGGCGCTGGCCCTGGCGCTGGGGCTGGTTCTGATCTGCATCGCTTTGGCCGTCAACGCGGTCGTCATGGCCCTGCGCTCGACGGCGACGAGGTATGCCTATGCTTGAGGCGGCGGCCCTGCTGGACCCGACGTTGAGCGAGGCCGCGCCGGATACCGGCGGGCTGCTGCCGGCTCGGGTGCGGGGCCTGACCCTGGATATGGCCGGCAAGCGGCTGCTCGAGGGGATCGATCTCACACTGGTCGCCGGATCGGTGACCCTGGTCCTGGGGCCGACCGGTGCCGGCAAGAGCCTCTTGCTCCGCCTCCTTCACGGCATGATCGCGCCCACCGCCGGGGACATCGAATGGGGGGGCGCACCTTTGAGCGAAGCGGTACGCCGGCGTCAGGCGATGGTCTTCCAAAGGCCGGTGCTGCTGCGGCGTTCGGTCGCGGCCAACGTCGACTTCGCTTTGAAGCTGCGCGGCCGCCACGACCCGGAACGGCGCCACGCGCTGTTGCGCCACGTCGGCCTTGCCGAGCAGGCAGGTCAACCGGCGCGCCTACTCTCGGGCGGTGAGCAGCAGTCGCTCGCTCTGGCCCGCGTCCTGGCATTGGATCCGGCGGTCCTGTTTCTCGACGAGCCGACGGCGAGCCTCGATCCAGCATCGGTACTCCGCATCGAGGAAATCGTCCTCGCCGCCCATGCGCGCGGCACCAAGATCATCTTCGTCACCCACGACCTCGCCCAGGCGAAGCGCCTGGCGGGCGATGTCGTCTTCATCCACCGTGGCCGGGTTCTCGAGCATGCGTCGACCGAGCGGTTTTTCACCGAGCCCGCGACGCCACAGGCGCGGGACTATTTGGCCGGCCGGCTGGTCTTGTGACGGTCGAGCGAACAAGAAGGCCACGCCCATGATCCGACGATTTCTCACCTTCACCGCCGCGCTCGCCGCGGCGGCGATGTTCGCCGCTCCGACCCTGGCGGAGGACCGGTCGATCCTGCTGCAATCGACGACCTCGACCGCCAATTCCGGTCTTTACGACCACATCCTGCCGCTGTTCACGAAGAAGACCGGCATCACCGTCAACGTCGTCGCCGTCGGCACCGGTCAGGCGATCCGAAACGCCATGAACGGCGACGGCGACGTACTGCTTGTGCACGCCAAGGCAGCCGAGGAAAAGTTCGCCGCGGAAGGCTATGGCGTCGAGCGGCACGACGTCATGTACAACGACTTCATCATCGTCGGTCCGCCCGACGATCCCGCCGGGATCGCGTCGATGAGCGATGCCGTCGCGGCCTTGGTCAAGATCGCGGGCGCTGAGGCGCCTTTTGCCTCCAGGGGTGACGACTCGGGAACCCACAAGAAGGAGATGGGCCTCTGGAAAGCCGCGGCCATCGATCCGACCGGCGCCAGCGGCCACTGGTATCGGGAGACCGGCTCGGGCATGGGGGCGACCTTGAACGCCGCCGTTGGCATGGGGGCCTATGCGCTGGCCGACCGTGGCACCTGGATCAGCTTCAAGAACAAGGGCGATCACGGCATCCTGGTCGAGGGCGACGTCGAGCTGTTCAATCAATACGGCGTTAGTCTCGTCAATCCGGATAGGCATCCGAAGGTCAAGGCTCGCGATGGGCAAGCCTTCATCGACTGGATCCTGTCGCCCACGGGTCAACGGGCCATCGCCAGCTACAAGCTGGGCAGCCAGCAGCTCTTCTTTCCCAACGCGGGTGCCGGCGGCAACAGCTGAGACCGGACGCGCTCAAGCGCCGTTGAATAAAACCCGCCCGAGGCCGGAGATGTCATAGCCTCCCATCTCCTCGGCCCGCGCGGTGAACGCCGTCGACCGGCAGAAAGCTAGAAAGCGCTGAAACGGAGGCTCGAACCAGGCGCGCCGTTCGACCAGGAGGTCGAAGCGCTCGCGCACCACCGGCACGAAGGCCAGTCGATAGCGCGTCGCCAAGCTCCGCAGTCCGAACGCCACGTCGGCCTTTCCTTCGAAGACGGCAAGGGCGGCCTCGCTCTCGCTGCGCAAGGGCACCGTGGGGTCCAATTCTCCCCGCCCAAGCCCGGCTTCCGCCAGCAGATGATCGAACAGGCCCTCGCTGCCGGCCCCCGCCTGACGCCGCGCGACGCGCCGGCCTTTGATGTCCGCCAGTCCGGCAATCTTGCCGGCCACGTCGCCACTGACGATCAATCCCCGTTCGCGCCAGGCCCACTCCACCAGCACCACCCGCTCGCCAGCGAAACGATCGCGCACGAGCGGAAGGTTCCAATCCTCACTCTCAACGACATAAATATGCAAGCCGGTGGCGATGCCCTCGCCGGCGGCAAAGCGCGCCAGACCGTCGTGACTGCCGTCGAAGAAGGTTGCCAAGCCACATCGCGACTCGCCGAGGGTCCAGTCGAGCAGAGGGTCGTGACTGCCGAGAAAGACGTTCGCGCGCCGCGCCACCTCGGCATCGGCGAAGCCCGCGCCATGCCGCGCCAGCCAGGCGTCGACGGCCCGACGAGGAAACAGCAGCTTGCCCATCGCCCGGGAGCAGGGAATTTCCCCCGAGGCCGCGAGATCATAGACTTTTCGCTCCTTGATCCGCAGCAGCCGCGCCAGTTCCTTAGTGGTCAGGTAGTCGCTCATCTCCGCACCATTCAGCCCACGCTTCGACTAGAACAGCGCAATTTGCAGAGTCTTGCAAAGGGACTCTCCCTCCTTCAAGAGCCGGGCATCGTCTGCAACGCGGAAAAATTTCGGTCTTGGCCTTGAAGTCTCTTATGCTCGCACTAGATTAGAATTGTTCTAAACAATGGTCAGGCAAGCTGACCCGGCACCCTAACGCTGCATTCCGCTAGCCACGTGAAAGGATAAACCATGATCGGCAGAAAGCTCCCAAATGTGACCTTCAAGACCCGCGTGCGCGACGAGAGCGTCGGCGGCCCCAACCCCTTCCGCTGGGAGGACAAGACGACCGCGGACTATTTCGCCGGCAAGCGTGTCATCCTCTTCTCGCTGCCGGGAGCTTTCACTCCCACCTGCTCGACCTACCAACTTCCCGACTTCGAAAAGCTCCACGACGAGTTCAAGGCCCAGGGCATCGACGGGATCTATTGCATTTCCGTCAACGACGCCTTCGTCATGAACGCCTGGGGCAAGCAACAGGGATTGGAGAACGTGAAGCTGATCCCCGACGGCTCGGGCGAGTTCACGCGCAAGATGGGCATGCTGGTCTGCAAGGACAATCTGGGCTTCGGCATGCGTTCCTGGCGCTATGCGGCCATCGTCGATGACGGCGTGGTCACCGCCTGGTTCGAGGAGCCCGGCTTCGCCGACAATTGCGAGACCGACCCTTATGGCGAGTCCGCGCCGCAGAACATTCTCGAGCGCGTCGTCGAAGAGGCCGGCAGCGGGCGTACCGCGGCCTGATCGAGGGCCGTCTTCGATCCGCTCTTCGTTCTGGTCCGGAGGTCGGCTTGCCCGGCCTCCGGCTGCGGGGGACAAACCCTAGGTCCGCCAGTCATCACCGGGGCCAACACCCACAGGTCGAATTCTCCTAGATTTTTCCCCTATATTGTCTATAATTCAGCCTTGGCTACTAAATGTAGCGGGGCTGACGCATGGCAGCTGCGACGAAGACCGTAGCGAGATCCGCACCGTCCCGCGGACGTGTTCGCGGGTCCGGTCAAGCAAGGCTCGCCGTCGCCAAGCGGCGCAAGACCCTGGCCTTGCAGACGGCGCTGTTGGAGCACGGTGCTGAGCCAGCCATGATCTTGGCGATCCTAGGGCTAATGGGAGCCAGCAGCACGGTTCGGATTCGGCGCGGCCCCTGCGATGCCTTCGATGAGGCAGCCGTCGCGCCGGAGGTCTTGGCGGCCTTCGACAAATACCGGCCCCGATTCGCGGGATGCCTCGACACGTCGGCCGATCTACGCCGTGGCCTACGGATCCGATATTGGGAGCCGCAGTGCCAAGAGCGCGCGCTCGAGGTTCTCTGCGCCATGCCGCCGCGGGAGATGCACGAGCTCTTTGCAGCCTTCATCGCCAGCAGCCTGAACAGCTCGGCGGGAGGCGAGCCGGGCCTTGAGGACGCGCCCTTGGCCGCGGCTCTGGCCCCGGAGCTGAGCCCGGATGTGCGCCGACACTGCCCGATCGACCGCGCCTTTCTTGCCGCGTGCCGGAAACCCTTCTTGCTACAACTCGCATGCGCCCTCGGGCTGGACGGGAATTCGGCCCAAAAGTCGACGGTCGCGGCCTTACGAAAACTCAAGGCCACCGACCTGCGTCGAACTATCCTGAGCCACGTCAAAGCCCATCCCGACGCACAAGACCGCCTGCCCGACACGCTGCGCCCGGATGGACGAAGGCCGGCTTCAACCGTCCGCAGGGGATAACCGCCGCGCGCCCTACCTCTTTGCGCGCAAAAGCAGCACGCAGGCCAATGCCGCGCAGATCAGGACCAGCGCGAGAAATTCTTGCGCGCCCGCCGGCTCGCCCAGGAGCAACGCGCTCGAGTACACACCCAAGACAGGAATGGCGAGGGTCCCGATGGCGGCGATGCTGGCCGGGAACAGGCGCACGGTCTTGAAATAAGCCCACTGGCAGAAGAGCATGGGAAAGGCGAAGACATAGACGAGGGCCATGAGCGCGCGCTCGCTGAGGGCTCCGAAATCCGGCACCGGCTCCAGCCATAGCGCCCCCAAGGTGATCGGCAGGGCACCGACGAGAAGCTGCCAACCGACCAGGCAGGCGGCCGGCGTCGTCCAGCTGAAACGCTTGATCGCAACCGTGCCGATCGCCCAGGAAACTGCGGCGAGAAGCATGAAGAAGGCCCCCACCGGCGCGGCCTTCAGGATCACAAGGTCGGGACCGATCAGGACGGCGAGACCGCCAACGCCGAGGATCAGCCCGCCGATCTTGTTGCGGGTCAAGGGCTCGCCGAGGACGAGACTGCTCAAGAGCGCCGCCCAGACCGGCATGGTGAAAGCGACGATCGCCGCGCGCCCTGCCGCCATGAGCGAGATGCCATAGGCCGAGCACAGCTGCCAACCGACGACGTTGAAGGTCGCGCAGATGAGGAGCGGGCGCCACTCACGGCGTGGCACCCGCAGCCCCGCGCCGGAGGCGAGCGCGATGGCCAAGAGGCCGCCACCGCCCACCAGAAGGCAAAGCGAGCGGAACCACCAAACCGGCAACTCCGTGAGAACGATTTTCATGGCCGGCCAGTTGCCGCCCCAGAACACCGTGATCGCCGTGAGGAGCAAGAACCCGGCCACCGGCAAGGTGGTGGAGCCGGACTTGCCGCTATCCGTTCCGCTCACAGTGCATTACTCCCCCTCGCGCCAGGGCGTTGCGCGCGCGCCTACCTTCCACCGCGACGCCGCAAGTTGAAAGCTCAAAGTACGGCCAGAGGCGATGAATTTATACTGAACACCGCCGCACGTACATCCGGCGATCGAGCGTTGGCGTTGGATCGCATGTACGTGCCAATATGGCGTACGAACACTTGGGGTAAGGTCGTGCTCGTGGTCTTCGCCGTCCCTCAGACCGGTTTGACGAGAAGCAGCCAAGCCTCGCCCTCGCCGGCCCAGTCCTCCTTGACCATGGGGCGGCGGCCGACCTCGCGGTAACCGCAGCGCTGGTAGAGCCGGCGAGCGCCGGCGTTGACGTCAGAGACGATGACGCTGACACCGCGGGCGTCCGCTTTCCTTGCCAAGTCCTCGGCGAGGGCCAGCAGACGCGTTCCAAGGCCCTGCCCCCTGGCGTCGGGGTAGCAGGCAAGGGCGTTGACGTACCAGGTGCCGGGCACGAGCGCCTCCAGTTCCAAGGCCGGCACCACGACGGCCGGCGTGCTCGCGGGGTCGATGGCCTCCGGCTGCTCGGGCAGGAGGTAGCCGATGAGACCGCCGGTGACCCGTCCCTCCTGGTCGATGACGATCGCGTTCTTGTAGGAAAAGCCACCCTCCTCGCGTGCGGCCCGCCTGCGCCCAACCTCCCGGGCCGTCTCGCCTGGCTTCGCCATTTTCGCCCAGAGATAAAGGGGCAGGCCCTCGCCAGCCATATCAATCAGCTCGGCCAGGGCTTCGGCGTCCTCGCGACATGCGCCGCGAACGGGAGGCTTCAAATCGGTCATTCTTCAACTCGTGCAAAGGTTGCCGCCTTGACGGGTGCGCAAGATAGCGCGCGTGTGCCTCCTTGTCGCGCTTGCCGGATGACTTTATCCCAGCGCGGTCTGTCGCTACGATCGCGGATACGAACGCGAAGGACCACTCTGGTATGAGCACCCTCGGCGCCGGTGATAACATGGTTCGGCTTGCCCTTCCGGACAAGGCGGGCACGCTGTTCCATTTCGCCGATCAGGCCCACAGTGGCCAACCGGTCGTGCTGTGCCTTCGAGAGGCCCCGGCAGAGACGCTTGCCGACGATATGGCCCGCCGGGTGGCGGATTTCTCGGCGGTCGAGGCCGCCCTTTTCGGTGTGATCCAGGGCGGACAGGACGGCGCGCTCGCCGCTGGGTCGGAGGCGAGCCCACGGATCCTTTTCGACCCCGAACGTCGCTTGGCCACAGCCTTCGGCTTTTCCGAAGCGGGGGTCATCGTTCTCGATGCCGATCTGCGCGTCGCCACCTGCTATGCCGGCGCCGATCCGGGCCCCGCACTCGCCATGTGCCAGCGGATCTTCGCGCGCACCACGCCCGATACTTTGCGCGCCCAGGCGCCGGTGCACCTGGTCCACGACTTCCTCGAGCCCGACCTTTGCCGGCGCCTGATCGATTACTGGAAAGCCGGCGAGAAAAAATCCGACGTGGTCGCTCTATCCTCAGCGGAGAAATCCCGAACGCTGCCCGACCTGAAGACGCGCGCCGACGTGCGCGTCTCGGACCCGGACCTCAAGACCGCCCTGCAAGAACGCCTGGCGCGCCGGCTGGCACCGGAGGTCTTCAAGGTCTTCAATTA
>JBFELD010000032.1:0-11690 GCA_041552375.1 Kiloniellaceae bacterium
GGGTGAAGATTCCCTCGCCGTTTTCGAGGATCCAGCGCTGTTGCGCGGCTGTCTCGGTCAGGTAGGACATCCAGCTCTCCGGCCCGAACGCGAGGAGACTGACGAGCGCAAGAACTAGGGCCCCCGCGATCGTGCTGAAAAGGACCCGCCAGTGCCCGCCGGCCAGCACCACGAAGGGGACCAGTAATCCCAACTGTGGTTTCACCGTCAAAAGAGCGAAGCACAGGCCGGCGGCGACCGGCCGGCGATCGATCCACCAAAGCCCTTGAAACAACAGAGCGCCGGTCAGAAAGCCGGTCTGGCCAACGGCGATATTGAGCACGCTGGCCGGGGCCAGCGCCAACAAGAACAGCATGAGCGGCCGCCCGTCGGCGGGGAGCCAACGCCAAGCGGCGGCGAGATAAAGGCCAAGCGTGCCGATGGTCCACGCGGCGAGCGCCACCTCATAGGGAAGAGCGCCGAGGGGCCAGACGAAGAGAAGCAGATGCGGCGGATAGGACCAGTTGTGCATCGGGAAATCGGCCCCGAAGAGTTGGACTTGTTCGGTCCGGTAGGCCGCCAGGTCGAAGAGAGCCGATATGTCACCCGACAGGACCAGGCGCGCCGCGGTCCAGACGTTGGTGAAGTCGCCGCCGATCTTGCCTCCGAAAAGAGCACGGTAGCTGTCCGGGTCGGACCAGAGACCGAGAAGGCCGAAGGCCAGCGGCAAAAGGGTCAGGCAGATCAGCGCCACGACGGGACCGCGGCCGTGGCTCGATCCCGGATCAGCGGGCATCGGCGCGTGGGACGGCGCCCCCTGGTAAGCCCGCATTCTCATCGCGCTTCTTCCATCATAGCGTTTTCGCCGCAAAAGCTTGCCAAAGGGTTAGGCGGGCTGTCTCCGGCGGTGCTTGCGCTGGGATGCGGGACAAAGCGCTGATTTAGGTTGTTGATTCCAACCAGGGCCGGGGCTAAGGTTCGCTCCCCGATGTTGCGGTGCAGCAAAAGAGACTCCGGTCGTTCGATGCCCTCCACTCCCGCGTCCGATCCCAAGGAAACCTGTTTTCAGAGGCTGATCCTGAAGCTTCAGAATTATTGGGCCGAGCAGGGGTGCGTCGTTCTCCAGCCCTATGACCTGGAGGTGGGCGCCGGTACCTTTCATCCGGCGACGACGCTGCGCGCCCTGGGTCCCGGCACGTGGAACGCTGCTTACGTTCAGCCCTCGCGGCGGCCGACCGACGGTCGCTACGGCGATAATCCCAACCGCTTGCAGCACTACTATCAGTTCCAGGTGATCATGAAGCCCTCGCCGGCGGACAGTCAGGACCTCTATCTCGGCTCTCTGGCGGCCATTGGCATCGACGCCCTGAAGCACGACATCCGCTTCGTCGAGGACGATTGGGAGAGCCCGACCCTGGGCGCCTGGGGCCTGGGCTGGGAGGTCTGGTGCGACGGTATGGAGGTCTCCCAGTACACCTATTTTCAGCAGGTCGGCGGCATCGACTGCGATCCTGTCTCCCTGGAGCTGACCTATGGTCTCGAGCGACTGGCGATGTACGTCCAAGGCGTCGCCAATGTCTACGATCTCGATTGGGACGGGGTCCCGAAGGACGCCGGCGGCAAGACCTATGGCGATGTCTATCTCGAGTCGGAACGTCAATTCTCGGCCTATAACTTCGAGGTGGCCACGAGTGAGATGCTGTTCCGACAGTTCGAGGATGCCGAGAACGAATGCCGGACCATCCTCGCCTTCGGGGAGAGCGAGGGGCGGCCCATGCCGCTGCCGGCCTATGACCAGTGCATGAAGGCGAGCCATCTGTTCAATCTTCTGGACGCCCGCGGCCTCATCTCGGTGACCGAGCGTCAAGCCTATATCGGCCGCGTGCGCGACCTGGCCAAGGCGTGCTGCGCGTCTTGGTATGAATTGCAGACCGGCGGTGCCGGTGGGCCGGACGGGAACGGCGATGCCTGAGCTGCTGGTCGAGCTCTTCTCCGAGGAGATCCCGGCGCGCATGCAGGCCCGGGCGGCCGAGGACCTCAAGCGGCTGGTCTGTGAAGGACTGTCGGCCCAGGGCCTGGACTTTGACAGCGCCGCCGCCTATGCGACGCCGCGGCGCCTGACCTTGGTGATCGAGGGCTTGCCCCTGCGTCAACCCGACGTGCGCGAAGAGAAAAAAGGCCCCAAGGAAGGCGCGCCGGATCAGGCGATACAGGGCTTCATGAAGGCCAATGGTCTGGCCGATATCGGCGAGGCGGAGCTGCGCGATACGCCCAAGGGCCGCTTCTACTTCGTGGTCCGCGACATCCCCGGCCGCGAAAGCCGCGAGGTGCTGGCCGAGGCTCTGCTCGATGCGACGGGCAAGCTCACTTGGCCCAAGTCGATGCGTTGGGCGGATGGGAGCTTCCGGTGGGTGCGCCCGCTGCATTCCATCCTGGCCGTGTTCGACGGCGTGGCGCTGGACGGGGAACTGAAGCTGGGCACCGACGGCGGCGTCCCTCTCGGCAATGAGACCCGTGGCCATCGTTTTCTGGCGCCGGACGCGTTCATCGTCTCCGATTTCGCCGACTATCGGGAAAAGCTTCACCGGGCCTTCGTCGTTCTTGAGGCCGAGGTGCGCAAGGCGACCATCCTGGAGCGTGCGCGCGCCTTGGTGGCCAAGGCCGGCGTGACCCTCAAGGAGGATGAAAACTTGCTTGATGAGGTCGCGGGCTTGGTCGAGTGGCCGGTTGTCCACATCGGCAATATCGACCCGGGATTCATGGACCTTCCGGACGAGGTTCTGGTCTCGAGCTTGAAGGCACACCAGAAGTATTTCTCCACCCTCGACGCCGAGGGTCGGATCGCCCCGCGCTTCGTCTTCGTCGCCAACATCGAGGCGACGGATGGCGGCGCGGCCATCGTCGACGGCAATGAACGCGTACTGGCCGCGCGGCTGGCCGACGCGCGCTTCTTCTGGGACCAGGACCGCAAGGAAAGCCTCGAGCAGAGGCTCGGTGCGCTGAACGGTATCGTCTTCCACGCCAAGCTCGGGACGCTGGCCGACAAGGTTTGGCGCATGGAGGCATTGGCCTCCGTGCGGGCACCTTATATCCCCGATTGCGACAAGGATCTGGCTTGGCGCGCGGCCCGCCTGGCCAAGGCCGATCTGGTCACCGACATGGTCGGAGAGTTCCCCGATCTGCAGGGCGTGATGGGTGCTCACTATGCGCGCCACGACGGCGAGGACGAGGCCGTGGCCCAGGCGATCCTCGAGCATTACGCGCCTCAAGGCCCCGCGGACCGCTGCCCCTCGGCGCCGGTCTCGGTTGCCGTCGCGCTGGCTGATAAGCTTGATACGCTGGCCGGTTTCTGGGCCATCGGCGAGACGCCGACCGGCTCCAAGGATCCCTTCGCCCTGCGCCGCGCGGCGCTCGGCGTCATTCGCTTGATCGTCGAGAACAAGCTGCGTCTGCCCCTGGCCGACATTCTGGAGCAGGCATTGGACGCCCAGGCCGCGGCCGGTGCTGCGCCGCCGTCGCAAGAGGTGGTGGCCGATCTCATGACTTTCTTCGCCGATCGCCTGAAGGTTGCCTTGCGTGACCGGGGCGTGCGGCATGACCTGGTTTCGGCCGTCTTCGCGTTGGGCAGCGAGGACGATCTCGTGCGCCTTCTCGGCCGGGTCGAGGCGCTTTCCGATTTCCTGGCCAGCGAGGACGGCGCCAACCTTCTGGTGGCGCACGAGCGGGCCACCAATATCGTGCGGATCGAACAGAAAAAGGACGATCGGGTCTATGACGGCGACGTGGACCGCTTGCTTTTGAAGGAAAGCGAGGAGCTGGCGTTGCACGATGCCTTGCAGGCGGCGCGCGGCAAGGCCGAGACGGCCCTAAAGGCGGAGAAATTCGGCGATGCCATGACGGCGATGGCGGAGCTGCGCCTTCCGGTCGACGACTTCTTCGACAACGTCATGGTCAACGCGGAGGACGGGGCCTTGCGCGCCAACCGGCTGAAGTTGCTTTCGTCCATCGACGAGGTTCTGTCCCGGGTCGCGGATTTCTCGCGGATCGAGCGGCAATGAGAGGTGAGGAGCCACGGTGGGACAGCGCTCGCGCGGGTTCGGTCTTGGATACGATGTGTTAGGGTCAGATCATTAGGATAGCAACGTTATGAGCAAGTGGGTTTACTCCTTCGGTGGCGGCAAGGCTGAGGGCGACGCGTCGATGCGCGATCTCCTGGGCGGCAAGGGCGCGAACCTGGCCGAGATGTCCTCGCTTGGTTTGCCGGTGCCGCCGGGCTTTACTCTGACCACCGAGGTCTGCACCCATTACTACGACAACGGCCAAAGCTATCCCGGCGGCCTCGATGACGAGGTGAGCGCCGCCATCGCCGGGATCGAGGCCATCGTCGGTGCGCGCTTCGGCGACCTCAAGGATCCGCTGCTGCTCTCGGTGCGTTCGGGTGCCCGCGCCTCCATGCCCGGTATGATGGACACTGTCTTGAATTTGGGCTTGAACGACGAGACCGTCGAGGGCCTGAGCGCCAAGTCCGGCGACCGGCGCTTCGCCTACGATAGCTATCGGCGCTTTATCCAGATGTATGGCGATGTGGTGTTGGGGGTCGAACACCACGACTTCGAGGAGATCCTGGAGCTTCGCAAGGAGGATCTCGGCGTCACTCTCGATACCGAGCTCACCGCCGAGCACTGGGCGGAGGTGATCGAGGCTTACAAAAATCTTGTTGCCGACAAGACCGGCGCGCCCTTTCCGCAAGACGCGCGTGAGCAGGTCTGGGGCGCCATCGGTGCGGTCTTCGGCTCGTGGATGAACCCAAGGGCCATCACCTATCGCAAGTTGCACCACATTCCCTCGGCGTGGGGGACGGCCTGCACCTTGCAAGCGATGGTTTTCGGCAACATGGGCGAGGATTGCGCCACCGGGGTCGCTTTTACCCGTAACCCTTCCACCGGCGAGAACGCTTTTTATGGCGAGTATCTGGTCAATGCCCAAGGTGAGGACGTCGTCGCGGGCATCCGCACGCCGCAGACCTTGACGGTACGCGAGAAGAAAGAGCAAGGCTCCAAGCTGCCGGCGATGGAAGAGGTCATGCCCGATGTCTTCAAGCAGTTGGGTGAGATTCGCGAGACCTTGGAGCATCACTATTGCGACATGCAGGACGTGGAGTTCACGGTCCAACGCGGTAAGCTCTACATGCTGCAGACGCGCGCCGGCAAGCGCACCGCCACCGCCGCCCTCAAGATCGCCGTCGAGCTTTGCCGCGAAGGGCTGATCACCGAGGAAGAGGCGGTCTGCCGCATCGACCCGGGCTCCCTCGATCAGCTTTTGCATCCCACCTTGGACCCGGAGGCCGAACGCAAGGTGATTGCCCGTGGTCTCCCGGCCTCGCCGGGCGCGGCCTCGGGGATCGTCGTCTTCACCGCCGACGAGGCCGAGCGGCGGGCGGCCGGTGGCGACAAGGTCATCCTCTGCCGCGTCGAGACCAGCCCCGAGGACATCCACGGCATGCACGCGGCGCTCGGCATCGTCACAACCCGCGGCGGCATGACCAGCCACGCCGCGGTCGTCGCGCGAGGCATGGGCCGGCCTTGCGTGTCGGGGGCGAGCGAGCTTCGCGTCGACGTCAAGTCCGAGGTCATGCGGGTGCGCGATCTGGAGATTGGCGAGGGCGACATCATCACTATCGACGGCGCCTCGGGCGAGGTCATGCTGGGCGAGGTGGCGACCATTCAGCCCTCGCTCTCCGGCGACTTCGCCATCATCATGGAGTGGGCCGACCGGTTGCGCCGCATGGCCGTGCGCACCAACGCCGAGACGCCGGAAGACTGCCGCGCGGCGCTGAGGTTCGGTGCCCAGGGCATCGGCCTCTGCCGCACAGAGCACATGTTCTTCGATGCCGAGCGCATCGTTGCCGTGCGTCAGATGATCCTCGCCGAGGATGCCGAGGGCCGGCGCAAGGCGCTGGACAAGATCCTGCCCATGCAGCGCCTCGATTTTGTCGAGCTATTCAAGATCATGGCCGGGCTGCCGGTGACCATCCGCCTGCTCGATCCTCCCTTGCACGAGTTCCTGCCTCACGAGGATGCCGAGATGTCCGAGGTTGCGGCCGCGGCCGGCGTTTCCGAGGAGCACATGCGCGCCCGGGTGCTCAAGCACCGCGAGACCAATCCCATGCTGGGTCATCGCGGCTGCCGGCTGGCCATGACCTATCCCGAGATTTACGAGATGCAGGTGCGCGCCATCATCCAGGCCGCGGCCGAGGTGATGCGCGAGAGTGGCGAGACCGTCGAAGCGGAGATCATGATCCCGCTGATCGCCTGGCACGAGGAGCTGGAGGTCCTGAAGCGCCTCGTCGATGAAACCGCGCGCTCGGAAATGGAAGCCGCCGGTGTCGAGGTGCCCTACCTGATCGGCACCATGATCGAGCTACCGCGCGCTTGCCTGCGCGCCGACGCGATCGCCAAGGAGGCCGAGTTCTTCTCCTTTGGCACCAATGACCTTACCCAAACCACCTTCGGTCTCAGCCGCGATGATGCTGGTGGTTTCCTCGGGGCCTACGAGCACAATGGCATCGTCGAGCACGATCCCTTCATCTCCCTTGATCCCAAGGGCGTGGGCGAGCTGGTCGAGATCGCGACCGAGCGCGGGCGCGCCACGCGGCCCGACATCAAGCTCGGCATCTGTGGCGAGCATGGCGGCGATCCCGCTTCGATCCATTTCTGCGAGCAGGTCGGGCTCGACTATGTTTCCTGCTCGCCCTTCCGCGTGCCCATCGCGCGCCTGGCCGCCGCCCAGGCTTATCTGACAAAGAAGACTGGATAGAAAGTTTCGTCAGCCGACCGTCACAGGCGTTTTGAATGCGTTTGCTTTTATTTATTTAAATGCATCTGCATATAGAAAATAAAGTTGATGCAAATGCATTTTTATGCCAAGCTTCATTGATGACCGAAAACCCCTCCGTTGCCGTTGTCGCCGCCTGGGCCGCCTTGTTGCGGGCCGAGCGCAGGGTTGTCTCGGCGGTCGAGGCGGATCTGAAAGCCGCCGATCTGCTGTCGCCGTTGGAATACGACATCTTACTCGAGCTAGGGCGGGCCGGCGCGGCCGGTCTGCGGCCGATGGAGCTGGAGGCGCGCTTGGGACTTGCCCAATACCGTGTCTCGCGGCTGCTGGACCGGCTCCGCAAGTCGGGCGCGGCGCGCCGGCGACCTTGCGCCGAGGACGGCAGGGGTGCGCTGGTCGTTGTTACCGATGAGGGCCGGCGTCTTCTCAAGTCCATGTGGCCGACCTATGCCGCGGCCATCGTGCGTCATCTGGGCGCGCGGCTCGACTCGGTGGAGGCGAGCGAGTTGGCACGATTGCTCGGCGTGGTGACGCGGGAGGCGAAGTCATGACACGACAACCGAAAACAAAAGATCCCTTCGCCGAAACCTGCGAGCGGCTGCTGGCAGCCCTGGGGCCGGTAGAGGCGCGGCGCATGTTCGGCGGCTACGGGCTTTTCCTCGACGGTCTGATGATCGGCCTGATCGCCAGCGATGAGCTCTATCTCAAGGCGGATGAGGTGAGCGGCGATGTGTTCGAAGCGGCCGGCAGTACACCCTTCCGCTACAAGAAAGAGGAGCGCTGGGTGACCATGTCCTACTGGCAGGCACCGGAGGGCAGCCTCGCCGGTGCCGAGACGCTGCTGCCTTGGGGCGAACGCGCGCTTGCCGCCGCGCGCCGCAACGCCGCCGGTAAGAAGCGGCGCCGGCCCCGTTGAGGCATTCAGGGGCAGCGCCTCTTTGATTTAGCGATGCAATGATGCGACAGTTGCGGTTGGGATTCGGGCCACCGAGAGGTGAGTCCCTCTGCAGGGTGTCCCAGATCGTTCCGGGGGTCGCGCACCAAGAGGGGCAACAATGGCGGACAGCGAGGGCACCCAGGCGGTGGGTGCGGCGGAGGCACCGGCAACCGAAGACGCGGCCGTGCCCGACACCCTCTCCGCGTTCCAATTGACGCAAGAGGAGTGGCTCGCTCTCGAAGAGCCGGTCTTGTGGTTCAAGGAGTGGTTCTTCAACACGGTCTTGGTCTGGCAGTCGGCGTTGCAGATCGTCGCCGTCGCCGCCGCCTTCCTCCTCGGGTATATCCTTGCCAAGCCGCTTGGCCGTTTGGCGCTCAGGCATATCGAGTCGCGCCTGCGCGACCGCACGCTGCTGGCTTTGGCAACGACGGGGGTCGAGCTGCTTTTACCGGTGATCTGTGCGGTGGTGCTCTGGATCGCCTACTATGCGGCGCGGGCCTTCGACTTTCCGAGCGCCTTCCTGCATATCGTCGGCAGCCTGTTGAATGCTTGGATCGTCATTCGCATCATCAGCTCGGCGGTGCGCAATCAGACCTGGTCCCGCTTTTTCGCCGTCGTCGCCTGGAGCATCGCCGCGCTCTCGATCCTGCAGTTGCTCGAGCCGGCAGTGCGACTCCTCGATTCTCTGGCCATCACCCTTGGCGAGACCCGGATATCGCTGTTCCTGGTGCTCAAGGGCATGCTCTTGGCGCTTGTTCTGCTTTGGCTGGCCACGACCCTCGTGCGGCTGCTGCAACGGCGGATCGAACGCAGCAAGAGCCTGACGCCCTCGGTGCGCTTGCTGATCACCCAGATCACGCGCTTCACGCTGATCCTGGTGGCGATCCTCATTGCGATACAGTCGGTGGGGATCGATCTGACCGCCTTCGCGGTGTTCAGCGGCGCGCTTGGCGTCGGCATCGGTTTCGGTCTGCAGAAGGTCGTCTCCAACATCATCAGCGGCATCATCCTGCTCACCGACCGTTCGATTAAGCCGGGCGACGTGATCGAGGTCACGGGAGCCTATGGTGTCGTCAACAGCTTGGGTGCCCGCTACGCCTCGGTGGTGACGCGCGATGGCGTCGAATACCTGATCCCGAACGAGGAGCTAATCGCCAATACGGTCGTCAACTGGTCCTTCTCCAACCGCCGTGTGCGCCGCCGCTTGAAGATCGGCATCTCCTATGACAGCGACGTCGAGCTGGCGATGAGCCTTTGCATGGAGGCGGCCTCGGAGACCGATCGGGTGCTGCAAGACCCGCGGCCCAATTGCCTGCTCGTCGGCTTCGGTGATAGCTCGGTCGATCTCGAGCTGCGGTTCTGGATCGAGGACCCCGAACAGGGGGTGGCCAACGTCTCCAGCCTCGTGCTGCTCGCCGTGTGGCACAAGTTCAAGGAGAAGGGGATCGAAATCCCCTTCCCGCAGCGCGACTTGCACTTGCGCTCGGCCGAGGGGCTTGCCGGTGTCGCGGTGGCGCCGTCGGCCGGCGAGCCTTCGTCCTAGGTCCCAGTGCCCACGATCACCTCCTCGCCGGGTTGCTTGGGCTCCTGGTCGACCAGCTCCTCGGGGAAGCCCGGCGCGCGCAGGTCAGTGCCGCAGGCCTCCTCCAGACGGCGCACGATCGCCGAGGACCAGGCGCGCGCGCCGAAGCGCTCCTGGCCGTCCTTGAAGATATCCAGCACCAGGGGCGAGACCTCGAGCGGCACGCCCAGCTTCTGACCCAGGCCGTCGAAGAGGCCCATGTCCTTGATCACCAGGTCCATGGTGAAGTTGATGTTGTAGCTGCCGTTCAGGATGACCTGACTTTCGGTCTCGTGGACGAAGGAGTTACCCGAGGAGACGCGGATCGCCTCGAAGGTGGTGGCGAGATCCATGCCGGCCTGCTTGGCGACCGTCAACGCCTCGCCCACGGCGACCAGATGGACCGAGGCGAGGTAGTTGGTCACCACCTTGAGGACCGAGGCCGAGCCCAGGGGACCGGTGTGCAGGATGCGCCGGCCCATCGCCTTCAGCGCCGGTAGCGCACGCTCGAAGTCGGCCCGCTCGCCGCCGGCGAAAATGGCGATGTTGCCGGTAGCGGCGCGGTGGCAGCCGCCGGAGACCGGGCTGTCGAGGGCGCCGGCGCCGCGCTCGGCGACCAGGGCGGCCAGGCGCCGCACCTCGGCCTCGTCGGTGGTGCTCATCTCCAGCCAGAGCTTGCCCGGGGCGAGCCCCGCGATAACCCCGTCGTCGGCCTCCATGACGGCGCTGACGGCGGCCGGGGAGGGCAGGCAGGTGATGACCAGGTCGACCGCCTCGGCCAGCCCGCGCGGGGTTTCGGTCCAGTGCGCTCCGCCCTCCAGGAGGTTCGCCGCCGCCTCCCGATCCAGGTCGCGCAGCCACAGCTCGAAGCCGTCGCGCCGCAGGCTGCCGGCCAGCTTCGCCCCGACATGACCGAGGCCGATAAATCCGATACGCATGGGTCGTGATCTCTCCAGAACAGGTGTTGGCGCATGAGGCCGCGAGCCTCCCGCCCTCGTTACGACCTCGCGCCGCCTCTGTCCAGTGTTGCTGTGCAGGCTTCGCGCCCTTAGAGACCAAAAGCCGACGCATTGGCGATAAATGATCCCCGCCGGCGGGCGCAGTCTTGGGCGCATTGGTCAATTATCGAGATCGGAGGTCTCGTCACGTGTCGAGACGCAAAGGCCGGCGGCGCCCGAGCACACAGACGGTGGATCAAGCCCCCTGGCGGCGGGTCAAAAACCCCTATCCGCCGATGGAGGTCTTGAGCGCCGAGCAGGTGGAGGTCATCCAAGACCGCGCGCTCGCCATCCTCGAGACCCTGGGCCTCGAGGTCATCAGCGAGGAGGCCGAGGCAGTCCTGAAAGACGCCGGCTGCGAGCTCTCGCCCGCCGAAGAGGGCACGCTGGTGCGCTTTCCCCGCGCGCTCGTCGAGGCCTCGATCGCCCAGGCGCCGCCGGTGGCGCGGCTCTTTGCCCGCAACTCAGAGCGCGACATCACCATCGGTGAGGGCTGCATCAACTTCACCATGGTCTCGGGTCCGCCGAACGCCTCCGACTTGGTGGGCGGCCGGCGGCCCGGCAACCGCGATGACCAGGTCAACCTCATCAAGTTGGCTCATCAACTGAACGCCGTCCACCTTTTGGCCTCGCCACCGGTGGAGGCACAGGAGCTGCCGGCCGACAGCCGTCACCTCGATGTGTCGGCGAGCTACGCCACCCTCACCGACAAGTGCTGGGGCGCGCGCGCCATCGGCCGCCGCCGGGTGCTGGACTCGGTCGCGATCAACCGCCTGGCTCGTGGCCTGACGCCCGAGGAGATGCAGGCCCGGCCGGGCATCATCGCCAACATCAACGTCAACTCGCCGCGCCGCGTCGACAAGGAGATGATCGGCGGCCTCATGGGCCTGGTCGAGAGCGGCCAGCCGGTGATGATCTCACCCTTTACCCTCTGCGGCGCCATGAGCCCGGTGACGCTGGCCGGCGGCCTGGTTCAGCAGCACGCCGAGGCCATGGGTCTGCTCGCCTTTGCCCAGATGGTGCGCCCGGGCGCGGCCATGGTCTATGGCGGCTTCACCTCCAACGTCGATATGAAGTCGGGGGCGCCGGTCTTCGGCTCTCCCGAGTACGTGCGCGCGGTCTTGGCCGGCGGTCAGCTCGCCCGGCGCCTGGGGCTGCCCTATCGTTCCTCCAACGTCAACTCTGCCAACGCCGTCGATGCCCAGGCGACTTACGAGTCGCTGATGTCGCTCTGGGCGGTCGTGCTCGGCCACGCCAACATGGTCTGGCATGGCGACGCGGAAGTCCCCGCGAGCGACTTCATCGTGCTACCGGGCGGCTTCTCCTACGGCGATTATCTGCGCTGCGGCGCGATGGCCGCCCACTCGCCGATCATGCGCGA
>JBFELD010000033.1:0-11451 GCA_041552375.1 Kiloniellaceae bacterium
CCACCCGTTTCGCCGTGGTCAACGGCGGAAACGTGACCAACGACGAGGTCTTGGATCTGGCACGGGACAATCTTTTGTTTCTCGACTCTGGCCTTGCCGCCTTGTGCATCCTCTCGCCCACAGATGCGACGACGCAAACAAGCACGGTTTCGATCAGCATCACCTATGACTATGACCCGATATTTCCCATAGTTTTCGGTGACATCACCCTCGAGGGTAGCTCCGAGGGCTATATCTCTTTCTCGCCGGTCGACGAAGGCAATGACAATGCCGGCACCTGTGGCGCATAGGATCAACGAGCTGGGCGGGCCTCATGTTTTCAGTTCGTAAGAAGACACAAGGCCGCGCACAGTCTAAAGATCAGATTACGCAGAAACCCGGCAACGGCTCGGCGCGCTCCCGACGGCACTCCGCAATCTACCGCGATAGCCTGAAGATCCGGCGCAAGGTGGGGGAGGCGGCCTACAGCCTCATGAGCCCGAGCCTCGGCCTCGATCCGACACTCGAGTATGCGCGCGCCGAGGGGTTGGTCGATGCGCTCGTCGACCTCTACGGAAGCATCGAAGGCGAATGGCCGACTTTCGGTGATCAGCGCCATAACGAGAACCTCGTCATCCGCCTGCGCCACCTCGAGAAGGCCGTGCGGTCCTACCGGCAAGCTTTCGAGACCAGCGGCACCGACTCTTGAGCGCCTTCCTGATAGACACGCTTTATATTAGCATTCAAGTGTGTTGGAAATAATACTCAAATAAATATACAAATATAATAACAGTAAATGTGAAATATTTATTTACATTTGTATAAGAGCTTAATCTCGTCTTAACGGCCCTTTCCTTAGTTTTAAGACCTGTGCACCGGTGATCGGGCTGTCCTGTAAGGGACGATCGCCGGCGGCAAATTGGTTTGATGTTGTGGAGGGTTTTGCCGTGATTCGGTTTGTTCGCGTGCTGCGTTTCGCGTTTTTCCTTACGTTTGCAACAGCGGTCACGGGCGCTGCTGGGATGGGCTCTACGAGCGCTGCCGTGGTCGAGCCACTGCCGGTTGTCGAGCTGTCTCTCCAATGGGAGAGGGCGAGCGACAACGGTGATGGCACCTACGCTAATCTCTTCGCCGTCACCCTCACAAATACCAGCCCCGGCGTCCTTTGGAATCTCGAGCTGATCTTGGTGGACGCCAGGCCGCACGTCGATCTTGCTGCGCGAAGCGGGCTCGGCGTCGATGTGATCGCCCCCGGCGAGACCTTGTCTCTGACTTGGCGGGTCGACTCTCCGATGCGCTTGACACCGGCTCTCTCCGATCACCTGGTGGCGATCTTCGCCGGCGAGGCCGATGCCGGGGCCGGCCTGCGCCAACAAGTCGCTGTGCAGTTCGTGGGAGGCCGGTGAGATGGGGAGGAAGACGAACCGCGGGCGCTGGACGGGCTGTGCGGTGGCCGCCCTCTTGCTGGGCCTCTCGTGCGCGGGCCCGGCGGCGGCTCAGAGCACCGAGCTGGCGTCCGTCAGCACAGATGACGTGAAGGCCAACGATGATGCCGAGGGCTTGCGCTTCCACATCAGCGCCGATGGCCGTTTCGTCACCTTCATGTCGGAGGCCACCAATCTTGTGGCCGGCGATGACAATGGCGTGGGCGACATTTTCGTTCGCGACCGGATCGCCGGTACCACCACCCGGGTCAGCATCGCCTCGGACGGCGGTGAGCCCAATGGCAGGAGTTCCGACCCGGTCCTGAGCGCGGATGGGCGCTACGTAGCCTTTGCGTCCTTTGCCTCGAATCTCGTCGAGGAGGATACGAACGCGACCTGGGATGTCTTCGTTCATGACCGCGAGAACGGCACGACGGAGCGCGTCAGCGTCGATAGCCTTGGTGCGGAAGCCAGCAGCCGAAGCTTCACGCCGGCGATCAGTGGCGATGGCCGCTTCGTCGCCTTCATATCACGGGCCGCGGACCTGGTGGTCGCGGATAGCAACAGGGACGAGGACGTCTTCGTCCACGATCGCGTGACCGGCACGACCCAACGGGTCAGCGTCGATAGCCTCGGAACCGAGGCCGACGACGCCAGCTTCGACGTGGCGGTCAGTGCCGATGGGCGCTTCGTCGTATTCGACTCCTATGCGTCCAATCTGGTCGAGGGCGATGACAATGACGCATTTGATATCTTCGTTCACGACCGGCTGGCCGGCACGACCGAACGGGTGAGCCTGCGGTCCGACGGCGGTCAGGCTGATAACGACAGTTTCGACCCCGCGATCAGCGGTGATGGCCGCTTCGTCACCTTTGACTCATACGCCTCCAATCTGGTCGACGGTGATGACAACGGTGCCTGGGACGCCTTCGTTCATGACCGCGAAACGGGGGAGACGACCCGCATCAGCCTGGCTGGCGACGGCGCTCAAGCGGACTCCAGTAGCTTTGCCCCCGTGCCCAGCGCTTCGGGCCGCCACATCGCCTTTTATTCCTTCGCCGGTAATCTCGTCCCCGGTGACGTCAACGGCACTTGGGACGTCTTCCTGCATGATCGGGAGGCCGGCACGACCGAGCGCCTGAGCGTCGCCCCCGATGGCCAGGGTGGCGACGGCGTCAGCGCCAACCCGGCGGTCAGCGCCGATGGCCGTTTCGTCTCGTTCCTCTCTCGAGCGACCAATTTCTCGCCGCTCGACAGCGACCCCCTGAACGACCTCTACCTTCGCGACCGAGGCGGACAGGACAACCAGCCGCCGATCGCCAATGCCGGCCCGGACCGGGCCGTCGAGGCCTCCTCGGCGGCCGGCGCTTCGGTGAAGCTCGATGCCGGTGCCTCGAGCGATCCGGATCCCGACGACAGCTTGACGTACGCATGGTCCGGAACTTTCGGAACCGCGGAGGGCATGACGCCAACGGTGGCCTTGCCCATGGGCAGCTCGACCGTCGGGCTATCAGTGACCGACCAGGCCGGCGCGAGCGATAGTGACAGCGTGGCTTACGCGGTTTCCGATACCACGGCCCCCAGCCTCTCCGTTCCACCAAACCTCCAGGCCGTGGCCACGGGACCGGAGACCGAGGTGGAGATCGGCGTGGCGACGGCGATCGATCTCGTGGATCCGGAGCCAACCGTCACCAACGATGCGCCCCAGTCTTTTCCGCCCGGCACCACCCTGGTTACCTGGACGGCGACCGACGCTTCGGGCAACAGCGTGACCGTGACGCAGACGGTGACGGTGGGCCTCGCCTTCATGGGTTTCAAGAAGCCGGTGCGCGCCTTGCCGAAAATGACCACCGTCAAAGCTGGGGGCGTCATCCCGGTGAGGTGGCGCATCTCCGACGGCAATGGCGGGTACATCAGCGATCCGTCGGTGGTCCGATCGCTCGCCCTCGCCGCCGCACCCGCCTGCGATGCCGGGAGCGCCCTTGGCGAGACGAGGTCGATAAGGACCTTGCCGGGCCGGAAGGTTCGTCCCAGGGCGAAGTCGGATCAGTTCGTCTATCGCTGGAAGACGAGCCGCGACCTGCGTGGTGAGTGCGGCTATCTCGTCTTGACGCTGGCCGACGGCACGAGCCACCGGGCACTCTTCAAATTCAGGTGAGCGCGCGGCTATTCCGCGGCTGCCGGCGCGCGGGCATAACGGGCATAGCGCTCGATGTAGTAGTCGGGCGGATTGGCGATCGCGCTCACCGAGGGGCGCCCGGCCATGGTGTCGAGCCATGCCGCGATCCGCTCGCAGTCTTCGGGTAATCCCAAGCCGCGATAATGCGCCCAGGCGGGCAGGCGCTCGAAGAAGGGATAGTAAGCGAAGTCCAAGAGGCTCGGCGCGGCTCCGAGCCAGTAGGGCCCTTCCGGCGACAGGTCTCGCATCGCCTGGTCGATGCGGTGTAGGTGGGTATCGATCTTGTCCTTCCAATACCCCTCTTTCTCCGGATCCTGGTTCTTCAGGGCGGCGTAGTGGTCACCGAGAAAGTGATCGTCGCAGTAATCGATCCAGATGCGCAGCTGGGCGCGCGGGCCGGGTTCGCGCGGCATCAGGGGCGGCTCGGGGAAGGCCTCTTCCAGGTATTCGTTGATGATGGCGCTCTCGTAGATCTCGACCCCGTCGTGGACCAAGGCTGGGACCTTGCCGTAGGCCGAAACCTGCAGGAACCGCTCGGGCTTGTTCTGTAGGTCGACCTCGACCAGCTCGAAGTCCAGGCCCTTTTCCATCAGCACGAGGCGCGTGCGATGGGCGTAGGGGCAAACCCGCGCGGTAAACAGCTCCATTTTCGTCGCTTCGGTCATGAACTCGGTCCTTCTTCCCAATCCTCGATCAGAGTGGGGTAGGGACGCGTCCTGTTCAAGGGGCTTCACATAGACTTGACGATAAGGTGGTCGGCGGGGTCGACCTTGCCCGGTGTCTCGATTATCGTCGGTCTCGGGCATCGTCGGTCCCTTCGAAGGAGAGGCGTAAGCGTTATGCCGGCCGCGAGAGCGCAAATGAGGCTTGGTGATTTTCGGGTGCTGACCTTCGACGTCGTCGGCACCCTGATCGACTTCGAGCAAGGCGTGCTCGATTTCGTCGCGCAGACGCGCGAGCAGGCACTTGACGATACGGAGGCGCCGGCGGTGCTGGAGCGCTTCGGACAGGAAGAGGGCCAACTGCAGAAGGACCGGCCCGAAATGCCTTTCACGCAGATGCTGGAGCCGATCTGGCACGCGATGGCGCCGGATCTCGGGTTGCCGGCGAGCCCCGCCGCGGCCCAGGCCTTTCGCCAGTCGATCGCGTCCTGGCCGGCCTTTGCCGACGCGCCCGATGCCTTGGCCCGTCTCGGCCGCGATTTCTTCCTCGTCGCCATGACCAATGCCGATAATTGGGCGCTCAGGATAATGTCTCGGACGCTGGGCGAGCCCTTCAAGGATAAGGTTACCGCCGAGGATGTCGGCGTGAACAAGCCCGACCCGCAGGTCTTCGCCTATACTCTGGGACGCCTTTCGGTTCAGGGCTTCGGTAAGCCCGATGTCCTGCATACGGCACAGAGCCAATACCACGATATCGGGGTCGCGAAGCGTTTGGGCTTCGCCACGGCCTGGATCGAGCGTCGTGCCGGTCATGGGGAGTTTGGGGCAACGCCGGTGCCGGCAAGGATGACCGAGCCGGATTTTCATTTTTCGAGCCTCGCGGCCTTGGTCGCGGCGCTCGAAAGCGAGGGTCACGCGTCCTTTTCGGACTAAATCCAAGGGTGGGAGACAGGGATGTTCGATCTGGTGATCAAGGGGGGTGAGGTCTTCACGCCGTCCGGGTTGCAGGCCTGCGATCTTGGCGTTACCGGCGGTCGGATCGCGGCCATCGACAGCATCGACGAGGGGCAGGCCGCCGAGGTTTTCGATGCCGCCGGCCTGACCGTCCTGCCGGGGATCATCGATACCCAGGTGCACTTTCGCGAGCCCGGGCTGGAGCACAAGGAGGATCTCGAGTCGGGCAGTCGCGCCGCCGCCATGGGCGGGGTGACGAGCTTCTTCGAGATGCCCAACACCAGCCCTTCGACCCTCTCGGCGGAGGATCTGGCCGACAAGCTCGCGCGCGCGGAGGGTCGGGCTTGGTGCGACCATGCCTTTTTCATGGGTGCTGCGCGCGAAAACCTGGACGACCTGCCGATCCTGGAGCGTCTGCCCGGATGCGCCGGGGTCAAGGTCTTCATGGGCTCGTCGACCGGCTCGTTGTTGGTGGACACGGATGAGGACCTGCGCGCTGTGCTGGCCAACGGGGCACGCCGGGTGGCTATACATTCGGAGGATGAAGCACGCCTGCGCGATCGCTTCGCCCTGGTACGCGGCGGCGCCGATCCCGGCAAGCACCCGCTCTGGCGCGACGTGGAGACGGCGCTCACCGCGACCCGGCGCCTGCTGGCCTTGGCGCGCGCCGTTGGCCGGCGCGTTCACGTCCTGCACGTCACCACCGCCGAGGAGCTGCCGCTCTTGGCCGATAACAAGGACATCGTCACGGTCGAGGTGACGCCGCAACACCTGACTTTGGCGGCGCCCGAATGCTACGAGCGCCTGGGCACCTTGGCGCAGATGAACCCGCCGATCCGCGAGGCTCGGCACCGTGAAGCTTTGTGGCGCGCGGTGACGGAGGGACTGGTGGATGTCATTGGCTCCGATCATGCTCCCCACACCAAGGAGGAAAAGGCCGGCGACTACCCGGCCACGCCCTCGGGCATGCCGGGTGTGCAGACGCTGCCGGTACTCCTTCTGGATCACCTGGCGGCCGGCCGGCTGACCCTGGCGCGGCTCGTCGATCTGACCTCCGCCGGGCCGCAGCGCATTTACGGCATCGCCGGGAAGGGGCGCATCGCGCTCGGCTATGACGCCGATCTGACCATCGTCGATCTCAAAGCGCGGCGTGAGATCACCGCAGACTGGTTGCAGTCCAAGTGTGGCTGGTCGCCCTTCGAGGGAATGCGTGTGACCGGCTGGCCGATGGCGACGATCCTGCGCGGCCGGATCGTCATGCGTGACGGCGAGCTTGCTGAGACGCCCAGCGGCGAGGCCGTGCGGTTTCTCGAAAGCCTCTAGCCGTGCCGGGTGAGGTGACGCTCTTCGAGCGGATCTACGATTTGGTGAAGGCTGTGCCGCCCGGCGAGGTCGCGACATATGGTCAGATCGCCTTCGTCGTCGAGGCCCCGACGCCGCGCGTCGTCGGCTTCGCCATGGCTGGTCTACCGGATGGCTCCAAGGTGCCCTGGCACAGGGTCATCAACGCGGCCGGGCGGCTCAGCCCCCGCAAGGACGGCGTCGAAAGCGCCGAGCAGCGGCGCCGGCTCACCGAAGAGGGGGTTCTGTTCGATCGTACGGGCCGGGTCGACTTCGAGAATTACGCCTGGCGTGGGCCGACCTGGCAGTGGTTGGAGGCCCGTGGCTACGACCCGGGCGAACTGGCGTTGCGCAGCGAGGCCCTCAGTCGGCGCGGTGTCTGGTGCCGCTGGCACCTCTAGACCATTTGCGCGAACGAAAAACGGCGGCCAAAAGGCCGCCGTGTTTCTCGGAGCACCATGGCTCCGAACAAGGACCAGTTTAGTTCTGCGCGTTGTCAAGCTCACTGGCGACGGTGTTGAACATCTCGCCCAACTCGTTACCCATGGCGCCCATGGCGACAATAGCGGCAATCGAAACAAGTGCGGCGATCAGGCCATACTCGATGGCGGTGGCGCCAGATTCGTCCTGGATGAACTTCTTCACAAAAAGCATATCTAGTCTCCTTCGGTTCGCGACAAATGCGATTAATTTCTTGCACCAAAATATGGATTTCTTGTGGCAGGTCAATAACAATCGTTTCGGAATTAAGTAATAATAATTCTATATTTTCATATAGTTTAGTTTTTATTTAAATAAAATTTTATGTATATTTATAAATCACTGATAACGCGATGCTTTTTGGGCTAGCCGGTCGTAGTGCGGCCGCGCTCCATGGACCACGGTTTCTCGGGAAGCCGAAACCGTGAAGGAGGCGGGCTTACACTTCTTGGGTGAGATGGCGAGCGCGGTAGGGAGGCTTGGGGGGCCGCGCCCCAAATTCGCCTTATTCTCGCCGGCTAGAGCGGATCATGCTTTGTCGGAACCAGGGCATGGTTTCGACAAAGCATGTGAATCCGCTCTCAGTCTAAGAGTTAGAGCAGATTCACCGAGTCGATAGATCGCCTCAAGCGGTTCCATCGAACCCGGATCTGCTCTAGGTCAGGAGAGCGTCCTCGAAGGGAAAGCGGGATAACAAGATTGGCCCCTGCTCACCGATCATGACCATCTGCTCGAGTTTCACGCCTTCGCGGCCCCCGACCTCGCCGACGTAGCTCTCGACGCACATCACCATGCCGTGCGCCAGCTCGCCATCGTAGATATAGCGTGCGTCCTCGGGATAATAGATCACCGGCCACTCGTCCGACATGCCCGAGCCGTGGGCCAAGGCCGGATAATGCTGGGCCCGGAAGCGCTCGGGCTGACGAAAGCTCTTTTCGGTGATCTCGCGGAACCCCATGCCCGGGCGCATGAGTTCGATGTTGCGGCAGATTTCTTCATGAGCCCGCTGGTACAGCTCCTTTTGGGTCGCGGTCGGCTTGCCGGGTCCACAAAAGAAGGTGCGGGAGATATCCACGAAGTAGCCGAAGGGTCCGACCATATCGGTATCGAAGCCGACCAGGTCGCCTGGCCGGATCCGCCTGCTGCAGGCTTCCTGCTGCCAGGGGTTGGTGCGATCACCCGAAGCGAGCAACCGGCATTCGATCCAATCGCCACCGGCCTCAATGTTGGCCTGCCAAAGGTGGGCCCACAGCTCCAGTTCGCTCATCCCCGGGCGCAAGTTCTCCCGCATGCGGTACATGCCGTCCTCGGCGATGGCGATGGCGTGATTGATGCAGAGGATCTCCTCCGGCGTCTTGATGGCGCGGGCCGGCTCGATGATGTCTTCGGCGTCCAGAACGTCCAGGCCTTGCGCCTCGAGCGCCCGCGCGGCTCGCGGGCTCAGCCGCTCGATCGCGAGGCGTCGGTTGCCGCCGCCGTCACGGGCCATCAGGGTGGCCATCTGCGCCGCCCAGGCCTCGGCCCATTCGTTCCCGCGATCACTGGCCCACATGGCGGTCAGCGGGATCAGGTCGCCGGAAATCTCGTCGATGGTCTCCAGTTCCTGGCCGGTGAAGCGGCCGGGCTGGGAGTCGAAGAGCACCGATGCGCCCTCGGCAGGTAGGAACAGGTAGGTGGCCGGGATATGGGCCTGGTAGATGGCGCAGTTGCGCAAGCCGGTCGCGTAGCGCAGGGAATGGGGCGTCAGCAGCAGGCAGGCCGCGACGTCGTGGCTGCGCAATGCCTCGCGCAGGCGGGCTTGCCGGTCGAGACGCATCTTGGCCAAATCGATCATGGCCTCGGTATCGGTCAAGGTTGTGGGTGGCGTCTTTTCGGCGGCCTCATCGAGCGTCAGGCCGCGGTAGCCCTTGGGCTCCAGGATCGGACCCTTGCGGTGAGCCGTCGCGGCGCGTGGCGAGACCGGGGCTTGTGAGGCGGTCTCGGGCGTAGGGGTGGGCTTGTCCATTCCCATCACTCGCTCCTAGGGCGGATCATGTTTTCTCGGAACCGAGACGTGGTTTCGAGAGTGCATGAGAATCCGCTCCATGTCTTGGAGTTAGAGCAGAGTCACCGGGTCGATGGATTGCCTTTGGCGAGTCCATCCGATCCGGATCTGCTCTCGGTAGGGCGATGAAGATCGAGCCGTCCTCGATCTTCACCGGATAGGTCTTGAGGTCGATGCAGGCCGGCGCGCCCTTGGCCTTGCCGGTCGGAATGTGGAACCGGCCTTGGTGCAAGGGGCATTCGACGAATTCACCGATCACCGTGCCGCGCGCCAAGTGTGCCATCTCGTGGGTGCACATGCCGTCGGTCGCGTAGTGGGCGCGGCCGGTATTGTAAATCGCATAGGTCTTGCCTGCGTGATTGAATCGCCGGGCCTCTTCTTCTTCCAGTTCGTCGGTCTTGCAGACCTGGTGCCAGTCTTCGGTCATCGTGTCTTCGCCTCGTTCTAGAGGGCCTGCTCGCTGGGACGCCCGCGATGCCCGGCCGATGCGCGGCGCAGGATCGCACGCAGGATCTGGACATTGGTGGCGAAGAGGCCGCGCGAGGGCGTCGGGAGCTGCGCGCGGATCTCCGTGCTCAAGGCCGGTAGCGCGTGAAAGGGAACGCTGGGATAGAGGTGGTGCTCGATGTGGTGGTTCATGTTGGCATAGAGGAACCGCGCCGGGCGGTTGGTCTCGAAGGAGCGGGTGGAGCGACGCAGATCGGCTGTGTTCTCTTCCATCTCCGCATGTTGGATGATGGTGAAGAGCTGCATGGCGACGCCGCCGACCAGCCGCGGGATGACGAGATAGACGAGCGGCCAGAGCACTCCCGTCAGCGCCGTCGCGGTGGCGCCGGTGGCGTAGATCGCCAGCATCGCCCCTGCTTCCCGTTTCAGCTTCGGCAACTCGCTCGGCGGCGTGAAGTCGAGGACCTCCGGGTGGAAGCGGCCGAACGCGTTCGTCACCATGTGCCGAGCGTCGTAGAGATACTGCCCGATACCGCTGATCTCCAACAGCCATCCCTTGACGTTCAGCGGTGTGTTGAAGGGCATCTGGGCGTCCTTGCCCCGCATCCAGGTGTAGCTGTGATGGCGCGCATGGGCATAGCGACGCATCAGCGGTCCCTCGAAATAAATCAGCGAGGTCAGCCAGAGCACCGCCTCGTTCAGCCATCGGGTGCGAAAGGCGGTGCCATGAGAGCACTCGTGGGAGATCGCGTAGGCCGGCACCGTCAGCAGAGTGCCATAAACTATCATCGCGGGAATAATCGCCAGGCTGTCCAGGAACAGATGAACCAAGGCGCCGCTCGCGATCAGCATCACGGCCCAGAGCACAAGATAGCGAAGGCCCGGCCGGTCGCTTCGCCGTGCGAGCTTCTTGAGCCGCCGGTCGTCCAGCAGCACGCCGGAGGACTGGGCGGTGGTGGTCGTTGCCTCGCTCATGCCGCGCCTCTGGTCTTTCGATCCGGATAGGTTTGGGGGTTCCCGGTTCAGGTCCGGTAGTCCGGCTCCTCGTCATCGAGGATGGCCATCAACTCGGCGAGATGGTGGTCGGCCATATCGGCGAAGGTCGCCCACTCGGCTGCCGTGCGGTGGGCCACGGCTTCGGAGACGACCCGCAGTTCCTTGCCGGTCATGTAGGCGCTCACCAGGGTCTCGCAGGCCTTCTCGAAATAATAGAGATCGTCGAAGGCCTGTGCGACGCTCGGGCCCACGACCATGACACCGTGATTGCCCATCAGGAGGATGGTCTTGTCGCCCAGCACGCCGGCTAGACGCTCGCCCTCGGCCTCGGTCATGGCCAAGCCCTCGAAATCCACGTCGAGCGCCACCTTGTCGTAAAAGCGCATGGTGTTCTGATCGATCGGCAGCAGGCGCGCATCCTGAAGACAGCTCAAGACCGTCGCGTGCTTCATGTGCGTGTGCAGGATGCAACGCGCGTGGGGAAGGTGCTTGTGAATCGGCGCGTGGATGGCCCAGGCGGTCGGGTCGACCCGCCGAGCCTCGACCTCGGCCACAGAGGTCTCCGCATCCAAAAGCAGCAGGTCGCTCGCCTTCAGGCGGGCGAAGTGCCGGGCGAAGGGGTTGATCAGGAACCGCTTGCCGTTTTCCGACTCTGCGAGAGAAAAGTGGTTTGCCACGCCCTCGTTGAAGCCGAAGCGTGCCGCCCAACGAAAGGCGGCGGCCAGCGCGCGCCGCTCCTCGGCGTGATCGAGGGTCGTTTGGTTCTCGACGATCTGCAATCCGGATCCGGCCATGGTCTGGCTCCCATCGGCGGGGTGATGGCGGCGCCTCGGCGCGCGCCATGGAGAAGCGCTTCCGAAAAGCTATCGTTTCGGCCCACGGCGGGGCAAACGAGAAAATCAGTGCCTTGACATAAGTTTCTCTAATAGATCTTCTTGGGCAACC
>JBFELD010000034.1:0-11253 GCA_041552375.1 Kiloniellaceae bacterium
CAGGTGATGCCATGCTTCAAGGCCAGCCCCGAACGGGGTCGGACTTGCGCTTCGGTGCCGGGCGGCAGGGCGATGGCGATGCCGGTGGGGACCAGGGCGCGGGCGCCGGGTGCCAGCACGAGATCCTCGTCGACCGCCGCCAGGAGATCCATACCGGCGCTCTCGGCCGTCGCGTAATCGGGCAGATCCTGGCCCCAGCCGTGGGGCAAGCGCCGCACCGCCACCGTCAACCCGCTCATGCCGCCTCCCGGGGGCCGATCTCCTCGGCGATCGCCGCGGCCAGGCGCCGGGCGACCTCGAGCTTGGACAGTCGTGGCCAGGTTTCCACGGTCTCGCCACGCAGCAGGTGGATCTGATTGTCGGCGCCCCCGAAGGTGGCCTGGGCCGGCGAGACGTCGTTGGCGAGGATCCAATCGCAGCCCTTGGCCGACAGCTTGGCGCGGGCGTGACCGACGATGTTCTCGGTCTCGGCGGCAAAGCCGATCAGCAGGTCGGGGCGCTCGTTTCCAGCTTCCGCGAGGCTCGCCAGAATGTCCGGATTTTCAGTCATCTCGAAGGTCGGTGGTGTGTCGCCGGTCTTCTTGAGCTTTTCCGGGGCGGAGGTTTTGACCCGCCAGTCCGAGACGGCTGCCGCGCAGACCGCGACGTGCACCGGCAGAGCCGCGCGGCAGGCGGCCAACATCTGCTCGGCGGTCTCGACGTGAACCACGCTCACCCCCGCCGGGTCGGGCTGGTGGGTCGGGCCTGAGACCAGTGTGGTTTGAGCACCGAGATGCGCCAGCGCCTCGGCGATGGCATGGCCTTGGCGGCCCGAGGAGCGGTTGCCGATGAAGCGGACGGGATCGATAGGCTCGAAGGTCGGCCCCGAGGTGACCAGCGCCCGCCGTCCAGCCATCAGGCCGCGGTGGGTGAAGAAATCCTCGATCGCGGCGAGCAGCTCCGCCGGTTCGGCCATTCGCCCGAGACCGTACTCACCGCAGGCCATGGCGCCCTCGTTCGGGCCGACGATCATGACGCCGCGGGCCCGCAGGATCCCTAGGTTGGCTTTCGTCGCCGGATGCTCCCACATGCGCACGTTCATCGCCGGTGCCGCCATGACCGGCTTGTCGGTCGCGAGCAGCAGCGTCGAGGCGAGGTCGTTCGCCAATCCGCCGGCGAGCTTGGCCAGGCAATCGGCCGTGGCTGGCGCCACGACGACGAGATCGGCTTGCCGTGACAGCTCGATATGGCCCATCTCCGTCTCGTCGGTCAGGGAAAAGAGGTCCTGATAGACCTTGTTCCCGGCAAGAGCGGCGAGCGACAGCGGCGTGACGAAGGCCGCGCCGGCTTCGGTCAGGACCGGGGTGACGGCGATGTCCCGTTCGACCAGGCGCCGCACGAGCTCGAGCGTCTTGTAGGCGGCGATACCGCCGGTAACGATCAGGAGAACCGATTTTCCGGCATTCACGCGCGAGCACCCCTAATTCCACGGTAAAAGACCGTAGATATCTAAGCCATGGCCGCGGGCGATTCAAGGTAAACCACGCATTCGGTCGCCGTACCCGCAGTATTTTCCCGCCTCACGCCGTAGAATTAGCCCGTCTTACAGGGTGGCGAGCAGGCCCAAAGCCAAGAGCGCGAGCCCGATCCAGAGGGCGCGGATGTGCCAGGTCCAGGCTCGCCCATGGTTGGCGAAGGTGGTGAGTGCTTGAGGACCGATCCCGACCCCTTCCCCATTGAGACGGCGCGCGGCCTGCTCGAGCGCATCCAACGTGCCGGGCAGTCGCTGGAGACGGTGCAGCCAGTCGTCGGTGCTGTCGCGAAGGCGTGCCGCGGGGCTTCGGTTCTCGGCCATCCACTCTTCGATCAAGGGGCGCGCCAGGATCCAGATGTTGAGCCCAGGGGCCAGCAGCCGGCTGATGCCCTCGGCGATCAGCATGTTCTTCTGCAACAACAGCAAGGAGGGTTGAACCGGCATGTCGAAGGATTCGGTCAGTTGCAAGAGCTGCGCCAAGAGCCTGGCGAAGGAGATCTCTTCCAGAGGCTTGCCGGCGATCGGTTCGCAAACCGAGCGCAGCGCCTGAGCGAAGGTGTCGACATCCATGTCGGGCGGCAGATACCCGGCCTCGACATGAACCAGGGCCAGGCGACGGTAATCGCCGGCTAGCGTCGCGGTGAGCATGTCGGCGAGAAAAAAGCGGGTCTTGCGGTCGATCCGGCCCATGATGCCGAAGTCGACGGCGACGATGTTGCCTGTCTCGTCGACGAACATGTTGCCCGGATGCTGGTCGCCGTGGAAGAGGCCGTCGCGAAACACCTGCTTGAAGAAGATCTCCGCCGCGGTGGTGAGAACCGCCTCGAGATCATGTCCGGCGGCCATGAGCGCTGGGCGGTCGTCGATCGGTATGCCCGAGATGCGGTTCATGGTGAGCACCTGCCGGGAGGTTCGCTGCCAATCGACCGGCGGCACGCGGTAAGCGGGATCGTCGCGGAAGTTCTCGGCCAGCTCCGAGGCGGCCGCGGCCTCCATTCGCAAGTCCATCTCCAAGCGCACCTGCCGCTCGAAGAGGCTGACCACCTCATGAGGCTTGAAGCGGCGGAGCTTCGGTTGACTTCGCTCGATCCGCCCGGCCAGCCAGGTGAAGAATTCCAGGTCGCGCTCGAAGGCGGCCTCGATGCCGGGGCGCAGCACCTTGACGGCGACCGGCGCGCCGTCAGGGGTCGTTGCGAAGTGGACCTGAGCGATCGATGCCGCTGACACCGGCTCGTCCTCGAAGCTCGCGTAGATTTCCGCCAGCGGCCGATCCAGCTCGGACTCGATGGTGCGCTTGGCTTCGGCGGTGGGAAAAGCCGGCAGGCGGTCTTGCAGGTCCGAGAGATCGGCCGCGATCTCCTCGCCCAACAGATCGGCGCGGGTCGAGAGAACCTGACCGAGCTTGATGAAGCTGGGACCGAGGTCGGTCAGCGCGCGCGCCAGCTTCTGGCCCGGGCGTCCCTCGGCCTTGCGGCCGGCAAAAAGGCGTGTCAGCCACCTGAGACCGGGGCTGAGGTCCCGGTCCTGCAGCGAGGCCAGGGCGTCGTGGCGCTGCAGGGTGCGGGCGATCCTCACGAGGCGCCAAAGCGAGCGCGCGCCACGTAGCATCAGATCCGCCAGCCGGAATGAATGGCGGCGATGCCGCCGGAGAGGTTGCGCCATCGCACGCAAGCAAAGCCCGCGCTCTCCATACGTTTGGCGAGCGCGCCCTGATCGGGAAAGCGGCGGATGGACTGAACCAGATAGCCATAAGCCTCCCGATCGCCGGTCACCAGCTCGCCCAGGGCTGGGAGAACCTTGAAGGAATAGAGATCGTAGAGGCGATCGAGGGCGGGCAATGCGACGTGACTGAACTCGAGACAGAGAAATCGGCCGCCCGGCGCCAGCACGCGGTGGGCTTCGGTCAGGGCGCGGTCGATGTCGGTGACATTGCGCAGGCCAAAGGCGATCGTGTAGGCATCCCAGCTGCGCGTGGCGAAGGGCAGATCCTGGGCATCGCCGCAGATCCACTCGATCTCACTCAACAGTCCGTGGTCGAGAGCCCGGTCGCGCCCGACCGCCAGCATGTCCGGAGTATAGTCGCACACCGCGATCCGCCCGGTGTGGCGAGCCTCGCCTGCGCGCTCGGTCTTCTCGAGCCGCCGGTGGACGCCGAGCGCGATGTCCCCCGTTCCGCCGGCCACGTCCAAGAGACGAAGGCCCGGCCGCGGCGCGAGCCAATCGACGAAGGTGGATTTCCAGAAACGATGCACGCCCCCGGACATCAGATCGTTCATAAGATCATAGCGTCCGGCCACCGACTCGAAGACGCCACGCACCAGGCGCGGTTTTTCCGCCGCCTCGACCTCGCGGAAGCCGAAATGAGTGGTCCGCCCCTTCTCGTCGTCAGGGCGGGCGCTGTCCGGTTTGCCTGTCATGGCCGCGAAGATAGCCTTCCCGCCGCCGCCGCGCCAGGAGATCGATTCTCCCCTGTTCCGCGGCCCGGTCAGTGGGTAAGGTCGCAACCGCGACCGGGCAAGGGGCCCGGGATATCCGAGGGGGAGGCCCTTGTCGCCATGCCGGAATTGCCGGAAGTCGAGACGGTGGTGAGAGGCTTGCGGCCGGTGCTCGAAGGGCGCCGGCTGGCGAAAGTGGAGCAGCATTGCGCCGCTTTGCGATTTCCCTTGCCGAAGAACTTCGCGGCGCGGCTCGCGGGCCGCCGGGTCGAGCGTGTCGGGCGCCGTGCCAAGTACATCTTGGTCCATCTTGATGATGGGGAGGTGTTGCTCTGCCACCTCGGTATGTCGGGACGGATGCTGGTCGAGCGAGATCCAGCGCGCGCGCGCGAGCGGCACGACCACATCGTTTTTCGCACCGATGCCGGCGTCGAGATCCGCTTCAACGATGCACGGCGGTTCGGCATGATGGACCTGCTGCCGGAAGGGAGCCTGGGCGAGCACAAGGCGCTGCGGGGGCTCGGGCCCGAGCCCTTGGGCAACGACTTCAATGGTCCCGGTCTGGCGCGGGCCTTGCGTGGCAAGCGCACGCCGATCAAGGCGGCGCTGCTCGATCAGCGCGTGGTCGCCGGGCTCGGCAATATCTACGTGTGTGAGGCTCTGTTCGTCGCCGGGCTGTCGCCGCGCCGCCGCGCCTAGACGGTGCAGGGCGCGCGCGCCGAGGCCTTGGCTCGGGCCATCCGGTCGGTGCTTCAGCGCGCCATCGCCGCCGGGGGGTCGAGCCTGCGGGATTTCGTCCAGGCCAATGGCGAGCTCGGCTATTTCCAGCACGATTGGGCGGTCTACGGCCGCGAGGGCGAGGCTTGCCCCGGCTGCGTGTGCGATGTTGCCCGCACCGGCGGCATCGCTCGGTTGGTGCAGTCGGGGCGCTCCACTTTTTTCTGTGCCCGGCGTCAGCGTTAGGTTAGGAATGAAGCATGTTTGGATTTTTGCTGCGTTCGGTTCAACTTGCTCGTCCTTGGGGTGGGCCGTGGATTAAGGCGCTGTTTTTCGCCGCGGCTGTTTTGTCCGCCAGCTCTCCCGCCGTCGCGCAAGAGGCGGGGCATTTCATCGCCGGTATCGAGGACCTTCCGGTCATGCCCGGCTTGACGGAAATCCCCGAGGCGGGCCTGGTCTTCGACAAGCCCGCCGGTCGCATCGTCGAGGCCTACGCCCAAGGCGAGGGCCGTAAGCAGGCGGTTCTCGACTTCTATCGTCGCACACTTCCCGAGCTCGGCTGGCACCTTCAGGCGGACGATCGCTACGCGCGGGAAGGGGAGGAATTGACCTTGCAGGTCCGCGAAAACGACTCCGACAGCGTCGTGGTGATGTTCCGCCTCGCCCCAAAGTAAGAAGCGCTAGGCCATCGAGAAGACTGAACAATCGGCCCGCCGGTCTCGATCGGTCTTCCGCAACGCTTGACGGCGGCCCGTAGCCCCGTTATAACCCCCGCCGCGTTTGATCCTGACTGATCGAGATCCTGAAGATGGCTCATCACCAGTCCGCCAAGAAGCGGATACGTCGCAATGCACGTCGCGCTGAAATCAACGGTTCACGTCTCAGCCGCGTGCGGACCTATATCAAGGCCGTGGAAGCCGCCATCGCGAGCGGCGACAAGGCGGCGGCCCACGAGGCTCTCAAGGCGGCACAGCCCGAGATGCATCGTGGCGCGCGCGTCGGCGTCATGCATCGCAACACCGTTGCGCGCAAGCTCTCGCGCCTGTCCCGGTCCATCAAGTCGCTGGCCTGACCGCACGAGCCTTCGGCTAAAGCCTTGGGCAGCGCGTGCCCGGGGCACCCCTTGACGCAAGGATCTGATCGATCACACCAAGCGTGCCCGGGTCAAAAATTTTTCCTTTCATCACACATTTCCTGATTGCTCCCCAGCCCTATTCTCCGGTCGGGATGGCGCTAGTCAGGTCAACACGTTAATGCCTTGCGGCCATTGTCGTGGCGACCGAAAAGCGGGACGATCTTTTTTGGGTAAATCTACTTTAAGTTGATTATGACCAAAAAATCTCGGTGTTCGCTTTTCCTTCTCCTTGCCTTGCGAGGCCGGTGGAGGTACATTGCTTGGCCGGTTGAGGGGGGCGCTAACATAATAAAAATAGCGCCGTTTCAAGTAAAACGGCTCTAAGTGCTCGACGTCACAATAAACACTTCCTGGCGCAAGGAGTCGCTTCAAGTAAAGCAAGGGTTTTAGCCGCGATCTTAGTTGACACAGCAGTGATTGACTTAATTCTAGTGTCGATAGCGGCATGAAACCCTGGGGGAGTGTCGTTTTGCCGTCAGGTGTAAGGAGCGACGCAGCTTGGTTCAGGGGTGTTCGTGAGGAGGCTGCGGCAGTGAACGATAATGTCCAATTAGCCAAGAGCTTGACGATCTAACCAAATCAGTCTTGGCCCTTGTCAGTGTCGGGGGGCGTGCGCCGTGGGTGGCACCGATCGCGAATCGCGTTTCATAGAGAATTGGTCTCGCGTTCGCTCTCGTTTGCGGGCGGAGGTCGGCGAGGCGGCCTATCGTTCATGGTTGAAACCCTTGTCGCTGGCCGGGTGTCGCGGTGGATCGGTGCGCTTGCATGTTCCCTCACGATTTATGCGCGACTGGGTCGCGCGAAACTATCGGGAGCGCATTCTCGCGCTTTGGCATGAGGAGGACGAGACCGTCAACGGCGTCGAGATCGCCGTGCAGCCTCCGTGCCGCCCGGATCTGAAACCGGCGATTCATGACGCGTCGACCGACGATTCCACCGCGTCGACCGCTCAAGGCCCGGCCACACAAAACAAGGCCGCCTTCGCGGTCAAGAGCTCAAGGCCGGCTGGCGGCGATTCGGGTCTTTACGGCGCCAGTGGGGACAGCCGCGACATATCCGCGCCGCTTGATCCCCGTTTTACCTTTGACAATTTCGTCGTCGGCAAGCCGAACGAGTTGGCCTATGCCGCGGCACGGCGCGTGGCCGAGGCTCAACGCGTTCCATTCAACCCGTTGTTCCTTTATGGTGGCGTCGGCTTGGGCAAGACCCATCTCATGCACGCCATCGCCCTGCATATCAAGAAGCACCAGCCCGGCAAGAGGGTGATCTATCTGTCGGCCGAAAAGTTCATGTTCCAGTTCGTGCGGGCGCTGAGAACCAAGGACACCGTGGCGTTCAAGGAGCAGTTCCGCTCGGTCGATGTCCTGATGATCGATGATGTCCAGTTCATCGGTGGACGTGAGGCCACGCAGGAAGAGTTCTTCCATACCTTCAACGCGCTGGTTGATCAGAACCGGCAGGTCGTGGTCTCCGCCGACAAGTCGCCGAGCGATTTGGAAGGGGTCGAGGAACGCATGCGCTCGCGCCTGGGCTGGGGCCTGGTCGCGGACATTCATCCGACGACCTACGAGCTGCGTTTGGGGATACTTCAATCCAAGGCCGAGCAGTTCGATCAGGAGGTGCCCCCCAAGGTGCTCGAGTTCCTGGCGCACAAGATCATCTCGAACGTGCGCGAGCTCGAGGGCGCTCTCAATCGGATCATGGCCCACGCGACGCTGGTCGGCCGGCCCATCTCGTTGGAGTCGACGCAAGAGGTGCTGCACGACCTGTTGCGGGCGAACGACCGTAGAGTGACGATCGAGGAAATTCAAAAGCGTGTCGCCGAGCACTTCAACGTCCGGGTCGCCGATATGCACTCGGCACGCCGCGCGCGGGCAGTGGCGCGGCCCCGGCAGGTCGCCATGTACCTCTCAAAGCAGCTTACCACGCGCTCGTTGCCGGAGATCGGCCGTAAGTTCGGCGGGCGCGACCACACGACGGTCATGCATGCGGTGAAGAAAGTGGAAGAGCTGAAGTCCATGGATGCCAGCTTCGACGAAGATGTCGAGATGCTGCGCCGCATGCTCGAAGGCTAGTGTCCCGAATCGGACGTTCGCATCACTGATGGCGGGCGCGCAACGAACATCCGATTCGAATAGGACACGAGCAATACAAAGAGCCACGTGTGGTTTATGGTTTTGACGTTCCTCGCCGCGCTTGTCCCAAGAATGAGAGGAACTTCAAAACCACCACACGAGTGTCCCGAATCGGACGTTCGCATCACGCATTGAAATCACCGAAAACCGGCTTGGACGACAGGCCGAAACGCGCGCTCTTCGGAGGGCCGGGTCGGCGGGGAGTAGTAGCTTTGCTCTGTCCTTTTGATGTTGGCATGCTATACTGTTTTCCCGTGTCGCGGGGTCAAGCGCCACGCTCTCCCGATAGGGTGCGGTACGGTCGCGTCGACGCCTTGGCAACCATTCGACGAATGGCTGGGGCGTAGGCAAGCAGGGTGGCCTTTGCATCGACTTGCCAAGAGCGGCGGGAGGCGTTGGGGCAGCGCTGCCGCGTAGGGGGGAATGTCCCAAAGGATTGACTGTCATTACCAATTCGCGATGTAGAACGCCATGAAGCTGACAATTGAACGCGCTGCCTTGTTGAAGTCCCTGGCGCATGTGCAAAGCGTCGTCGAGCGACGCAATACGATACCGATTCTGTCCAACGTCCTGATCGAGGCGCTCGACGGCAATCTCGCCTTCACCGCCACCGACATGGACTTGACGATCGTCGAGGAAGTGCCGGTCGACTTGGTGGAGACCGGTGCGACCACGGTGTCGGCCCATACCTTTTACGACATTGCCCGCAAGCTGCCCGAGGGCGCCAAGGTGGAGCTCGAGACCGGTGGCGAGGGGCCGCAGATGACCCTGCGCGCCGGCCGGTCCACCTTCACACTCGCGGCCTTGCCCAAGGAGGATTTCCCCGACACCGGCGGCGACGGTTTGCCTCTTACCTTCACCTTGGCGGCCGGAGATTTGAAGGATCTCGTCGACCGCACGCGCTTTGCCATCTCCACCGAGGAAACCCGCTATTATCTCAACGGCATTTATCTCCATGCCGCTGGCGAGGAGGGGGACCAGGTGTTGCGCGCGGTGGCGACCGATGGCCACCGCCTGGCGCGTTTCGAGATGCCCTTGCCGGCTTCGGCGGTGGGGATGCCGGGGGTCATCGTCCCGCGCAAGACCGTGAACGAGCTGAGAAAACTCATCGAGGATGCCGACGGCGACGTCGAGATCTCGCTCTCCGAGACCAAGATCCGCTTCGCGGTCGACTCCATCGTGGTGACCTCCAAGTTGATCGACGGCACTTTTCCGGACTACGAGCGGGTCATCCCCACGGGCAACGACAAGGTGGTCTCGATCTCGCGCCGCGAGTTTGCCGAGGCGGTCGACCGCGTCTCGACGATCTCCTCGGAAAAGAGCCGGGCGGTCAAGTTGGTGGCCGAGGGCGACATGTTGACACTCTCGGCCAGTTCGCCGGAACACGGCAGCGCCGAGGAATCGCTGGAGGTCGGCTACGGCGGCTCGGCGATCGAAATCGGCTTCAACTCGCGCTATCTGCTCGACATCGCCCAGCAGATCGTCGGTGACACGGCGGAAATCTCGATGAAGGACGCCGCCTCTCCCACCATCGTGCGCGAGATGGCCGATACCAGCGCGCTCTATGTGCTGATGCCGATGCGGGTATAGGATGAGCCCGAAAGTGCGCCCTTCCGGGTCGAGACGCGATGGTTGTTCTGCGCGATGATGCGCCGGCGTTGCCTTGGGCGCTTCTGGGGGCGCTTCCGGCTTCGTGGGTCACAGGGTCGTCGCCATGACGTCTGGTGATGAGGCGAGATCGGTTTGGGTTCGGCGGCTGTTTTTGAGCCGTTTTCGCTCCTACCATGAGGTTGATCTGGCGCTCGACCGGCGCCCGGTGGTGCTGACCGGCGCCAACGGCGCGGGAAAGACCAACCTCTTGGAGGCGATCTCACTGCTGGCCCCAGGGCTGGGTCTGCGCGGGGCGCGTTTGAGCGAGCTTGCCCACCGCGGTGGGCCGGCGGTCAGGGCCAGCGCCGCAGCGCCAAAATGGGCGGTCTCGCTGGAGGTGGAAACGCCGGATGGCTGCCGCACACTCGGCACCGGGCTCGATACGGCGGGCGATGGTCGCGAGCGTCGCTCGGTCAAGATCGACGGCCAACCTCAGCGCGGACAGGCGTCCCTGGGCGAGGTCTTTCGCCTGGTTTGGCTGACCCCGCAGATGGATGGCCTGCTGCGCGAGGCGCCGGGCGAGCGCCGGCGGTTCCTCGACCGATTGGTCTGCGCCTACGACCCCGCCCATGCGAGCCGCGGCCATGCCTACGAGTACGCGCAGCGTCAGCGCGCGCGCCTTTTCCGCGAGGGCATCGAAGATCCGGCCTGGCTCGCCTCGCTGGAAGACGCCATGGCCCGGCACGGTGTCGCCGTGGCGGCGGCCCGGCGTCAGCTGGTGACGCGGTTGAGCGCGGCGGCGGTCGACTTCGGCCCCTTCCCTTCGGCCGAGATCGATATCGACTGCACCATCGACGGATGGTTAAAGGAAGCGCCGGCGCTTGCCGTCGAGGATCGCTTCAAGGCGGCTCTGGCCGAGCGGCGGTCGGCCGATCGGGAAAACGGCTGGACGAGCCTTGGGACGCATCGCGGCGATCTGCTGGTTGCCCATCGGGATAAGGCCCTCCCGGCGCAGCTCTGCTCCACCGGGGAGCAAAAGGCCCTGCTCTTGTGGCTGATCATCACCCACGCGCGGCTCTTGGCCGCCGAGCTCGGGGCGCCGCCGGTGCTGCTGTTGGACGAGGTCGTCGCCCATCTGGACGGCGAGCGTCGTGCGGCGCTTTACGAGGCGATCGCCGCCCTGGGCATGCAGGCCTGGATGACCGGCACGGACGAGGCGGTCTTCGCCGAGTTGGGGCCAGCAGCGCAGTTCCTGATGGTGACGGAGAGCCGGATCGTCGAGCGTGGCCGAAGCGGCCCCGCGGGACACCGGCGAGGAGCCTGAGAGATGAGCGACAACGACGATCTCGAATCCCTGCGCGCGGACGGCACCGAGGACTACGGTGCCGAATCCATCAAAGTGCTGCGCGGCCTCGAGGCGGTACGCAAGCGCCCGGGCATGTATATCGGCGACACCGATGACGGGTCCGGCCTGCATCACATGGTCTATGAGGTGGTGGATAACTCCATCGACGAGGCGCTGGCCGGTGAATGCGACGAGATCGTCGTCACGCTGAACGGCGACGGCTCCGTCACGGTCACCGACAATGGCCGGGGTATTCCCGTCGATATCCATCAGGAGGAGGGGGTCTCGGCCGCCGAGGTGATCATGACCCAGCTTCACGCCGGGGGTAAATTCGACCAGAACTCCTACAAGGTCTCCGGCGGCTTGCACGGCGTCGGTGTCTC
>JBFELD010000035.1:0-11163 GCA_041552375.1 Kiloniellaceae bacterium
ATGCGCCAGCTGGACATGACCGAGGAAGAATGGGAGGCGTCAAGACGCGCGATCCAGGAGCGGGCGTTCCAGCCACGCCACACCGCGAGTACAAGCGAGGCGCGACAGCTGAAGGTTCGCGGTTACATTCTCACGCTGGCGGGTGTGGTCGGCGTTGCTGTCCTGGTCTTGGTTGGCTATTCGTGCGAGAGGGGCGCACCGGGTACCTTTCGCCCCCCACGGCAGTAACCCTTCTTCTGCTCGCAAGTAACCTGATCTGGTGCCCGCTCCCGGACTCGAACCGGGACGGCCCTTCCGGGCCTCGGGATTTTAAGTCCCGTGCGTCTACCAGTTCCGCCAAGCGGGCAACGGCGATCGGCGGGCTTTTTGTCGCACGCGCCGTTCGCCTGTGCAAGCGCCGCACAGATAAGCCTTTGGCGGGATTTCCCCCCTCTCGGCGCTCCCTTATGATAGGCCGAAGAGAGCGGTGGAGAGAGGCGATGACCGGGCGACTAGAGAGCAAGGTAGCGTTGGTGATGGGCGCGGGCGCCAGCGGCCCGGGATGGGGCAATGGCAAGGCGGCGGCGGTGCTTTTCGCGCGCGAGGGCGCGCGCGTCTACTGTGTCGACCTGATCGCCGAGGCGGCCGAGGAGACCGCCGCCATCATCCGCGGGGAGGGAGGCGAGGCCGAGGTCGCGCAAGCCGATGTCTCCGACAGCGCGGCGGTGGCCGCGGCGGTCAGCGGCTGCGTGGAGGCCTTTGGGCGCCTTGATCTGCTGGACAATAACGTCGGCATCCTCGAGGTCGGCGGTCCGGTGGAACTCAGCGAGGCGTCCTGGGACCGGCAGATGGCGGTGAACCTTCGCTCCATGCACCTGGCTTGCAAGCATGCCATTCCCGCCATGCTGCAAGGCGGTGGCGGAGCCATTGTCAACATTGGCTCGATCGCGGGCCTGCGCTATCTCGGCGTGCCCTACATCGCTTACTCCGCCAGCAAGGGGGCGGTCACCGCCTTCACACGAGCGGTCGCCCTGCAATACGCCGACCAGGGCATCCGCGCCAACTCCATCGCTCCGGGTTTGATGAACACACCCATGATCGTCGAGCCCTTGGCCGGGGCTTACGCCGCCGGCGACGTCGAGAAGATGATCGAGGCCCGCGATCGCCAATGCCCCATGGGCCATATGGGAGATGCCTGGGACGTGGCCTACGCGGCACTCTTCCTGCTGTCCGACGAGGCCAAATACGTCACCGGTACCGAGCTCGTGGTCGACGGCGGCATTACCGCCCAGATCGGTACTTAACTCGCACCGTTTACGCCTATAAAGAGTATTGAATATATTGTCTTTTCCGCGATAAGTGTTAGTTTTCATGCTCTCGATGAGAGTAAGAGTATTTGATTTGTACGTCCTATGATAATCTCAGGCTTGAGCCGGGGTCTTCTCCGGCAGACATTTCCTCTTCTCGTGTTGCTCGCGTGGTTGGCGCTGTCGGCTCTCGGTGACGCAGCGGCGGCCGAGGATTGCGCCGAGCATCAGCCTTATGGCGCACCCATCGCATCGTTTGCCACGCCGGGGAGGGAGGTGCGCCTCTGTGTGAGCGCCACCTCCGATGAAGAGAGCTTCTTCGCTTTGGGCTACGATAGGGCACGAGGCGTTGCGCGCTGGGCTGCCTACCGCTTGACGCGCGCACGCCTCCATTGGCGCAGCACGGAGGTCGTCCCCGCGCGGCGGCCGCCGTTTCGCCGCGACCGAAATTTAGAGGCTCTGGGCGGTCCGCGGCTGGCGCACGCCGACTTCACCGGCTCGGGGTATGACCGTGGCCATCTGGTCCCGGCGGCGGCGATGCGCTGGCGGACGGAGGCCTATGCGGCGACCTTCCGGGTCTCCAACCTGGCACTACAGAACCCCAACCTCAACCGGGGTATCTGGCGGCGGCTCGAGGCAAAGGTGCGTACGTGGGCATGCGCGCTCGGCTCGCTTTACGTGATCACGGGGACGCTGGACGCCCCGCTGCGCGCCGGCGATGCAGGCCATCGAACCTATCGTGTCAACAATGGCACGCGCCGGGTCAGCATCCCGGCAGCGTTCTATAAGCTGCTGTTCAGCGAAGCGGGCGGGGGCAAGGCGATGGCCGTCGTTTCCGCGAACCCGAACCCGGGTAAGCCCGCGTCGGCGCCGTTGGTGCTCTCGGTCGATGACCTCGAGACGCTAAGCGGTCTCGATTTTTTTCCCAATATGGCCAAGGAGCGCCAGCACCGCATCGAGGCGGCAGCACCCGATCGCGAATTCTGGGAGACCCGGTTGACGGCGACCGGGGACTGCTCTAGCCGCCGGGCGTCGGCGGTCCTTCCGCGAGGTGATCGAGCAGCCGGGCCATGAAGCGCTCGCACTGCCGAAGCTGATCCAGGGCGACGAACTCGTCGGGCTTGTGGGCCTGCTCGATCGAGCCCGGCCCGCAGACCACGGTGGGGATGCCGCTGGCCTGAAAGAGCCCGCCTTCGGTCCCGAAAGCCACCTTGCCGGTGGCGTTGCTGCCGGCGAGTGACTGGACCAGCGCCACGATCTCCTCCTCCGGCGCCGTGTCCAGGCCGGGGTAGCGCGCGACTTCCTCCCAGGAAAACCCGGTCTCGGGGTTGATCGCGTGCATGGCCGGCTCGACCTCTTCGTGGGCGAAGCGCTTGACCTTGGCCAGCAGGGCATCGGGGTCGTCGGCCGGCAGGTTGCGAATCTCGAACTCGAAGTTGCAGTGACCCGGGACGATGTTGAGCTGCGTGCCACCCTCGACGAGGCCGGTATGCACGGTGGTGTGGGCGACGTCGTAGTCCTCGTCGAAGGGGCCTTGTTCCGCCTTGTGCCGGGCGAGTTCCTCCAGATAGGCGATCACGCGGGCCGCGGCGTTGATGGCATTGACGCCGCGCGGCGCCAGGGATGAGTGTGCCGGTGCGCCCTGTACCCGGCAGATGACATCGACCTTGCCTTTATGAGCGGTCATCACCTTCATGCTGGTCGGCTCTCCGACGATGCACATCATCGGGCGCACCGGCTTTTGCGCCAGTGCTGCCAGGAGATGCGGCACGCCGCGGCAGCCGATCTCCTCGTCGAATGAAAAGCACAAGTGGATCGGGCGGCGCAGGGGCCGGCTCAGGAAATCCGGCACGAAGGCGAGCGCGGTGGCGATGAAGCCCTTCATGTCGCAGGTCCCGCGCCCATAGAGACGCCCATCGGCCTCGCTCATCCGCCAGGGATCGGTCCGCCAATCCTGGCCGGCCACCGGCACCACATCGGTGTGGCCGGAAAGGGCAATGCCGCCGCGGTCTTGTGGGCCGAGCGTGGCATAAAGGTTGGCTTTGTCCGGCGAGGGCCCGGTGACCGCCTCGGCCTCAACGCCAAAGCCGGCGAGGTAATCCGTGACCCAGTCGATCAACGCGAGATTGGAGTTGCTGCTGGTGGTATCGAAAGCCACCAGGGTCTCAAGGATTTTTCGGGTCTCGTCCCGGACGGTCGTGGGGGCGCAGGTTGGTTCGTCGAACATGGCTGTTCTTTTCGCACTGGGCGCGCCGGCGGTCAATCGCCGGGAAGGGTGACGCGGCGTTCCTCGGTGGCGGCGGCCTCCCGCTGCAGCCATTCGCGAAAGAGGCTCACCATCGGCCGGTCGGCGATCGCACGGGGGGAGACGGCGTAGTAGGCGAGCGGTGCCTCCATGACCGGGCCGAAGGGGCAGATCAACCGTCCGGCAGCCATATCGTCGACCGCCAGCGACAGACGCCCGAGCGCGACGCCCTCGCCATCGATGGCTGCGGTCAGCACCATGCTCGAATGACTGAAGGCCGGGCCGCGGTGTGGGTCGATCCCCGTAACCCCGGCGTGGGCGAGCCAACTTTCCCAGTCGTTCGAGGACTCGTCGCGTCGCGCCATGTCGTCGTGCAACAGCGTGTGGTGCTTCAGGTCGGCCGGCTGTCGAAGGGCGGTCTTACCCTCCAGCAGCTTCGGTGCGCAGACGGGAAAGATCGTGTCCGCCATCAGCAGGGTGGTGCTGAGTCCCGGATATCTGCCGGCTCCGAAGCGAATGCCCATGTGAAAGTCCTCGCGACCGAAATCGACCAACCCGTCGGCGGCGGAGATCAGCACGTCGACGTCCGGATGCAAGCGGCGGAACTCCGGCAAACGCGGCATCAACCACTTGGCGGCCAGCGAAGGCAGGACGCTCACCCGAAGCATCGTGTCATCGTCATGGAGGTGGAGCCGCCTGGTCGCCTGATCGATAGCGTCCAGCGCATCGCGCAGCGCGGGATAGTAGCTCTGAGCCGCATCGGTCATGGCCAAGCGCCGGTTGAAGCGCCGAAACAAGGGCACGCCGAGGTGCTCCTCCAATGCTTTGACCTGATGGCTGATCGCGGCCTGGGTGACGAAAAGCTCTTCCGCGGCCTTGGTGAAGGAGAGGTGGCGCGCCGCGGCCTCGAAGGCGCGCAGGGCATTCAGGGGTGGCAGTCGCCTCGACATGTCGAATAAATATTCCTAATCCGAATCATGAAATAACATCGTTTGTCGCCCGCCGCAATAGATCATATTTTTCAGTCAGTTCAAACAGTACGCCGCAGCACTCGACGGTATCACGGGCGGCGCGAAATCTAAGGAGAGATAACATGGCTATGGCAACTTGCGAGCACAACGTGGCGACGTCTTACACAGCCAGTGGGGCCTCCGGAGGGCGCGTCACCAGCCTCGGTGATATCGTGGCGCTGGTCTCGCGCTGGGCCGAGCGCAGCGCGCAGCGGCGACATCTTCGGGAGCTCGACGATCATCTGTTGTCGGACATGGGCCTCACCCGTGCCGACGTCGAGCAGGAGGCGAGCAAGCCCTTCTGGGCTTCATGATGAAGTCCACTTGGCCCCCTGCATCCCAATGACGGCGAGACCTTCGGGTCTCGCCGTTTTCGGTTCCGACACTCAGACGCACGAAGTCCGCCGTCAGCTCACGAACTGCTCTTTGACGATGCGTTCCTCGAGATTGTGCTCGGGGTCGAACAGCAGTGCGAGCGGCTTCTTGCGGTCCGAGCGCACCTCGACCTCGACCACGTCGCGCACCTCGGTGAAATCGGCGGTGGCGCTGACCGGTCTCTTCTCGGCTTCATGCACTTTTAGGGTGATGCGGGCCTTGTCCGGCAGCAGTGCCCCGCGCCAGCGCCGCGGCCGAAAGGCGCTGATCGGCGTCAAGGCGATCAGGCGGGCGCCGATGGGAACGATCGGTCCGTGCGCGGAGAGGTTATAGGCCGTGCTACCGGCCGGCGTCGATACCAGGATGCCATCGCAGATCAGCTCTTCCAGGCGTACGATCTGATCGATCGCGATCTCGATCTTGGCGGCCTGTCGCGTCTCGCGGAACAACGAGACCTCGTTGATCGCCAGGGCCTTGTGGACCCGACCATCTTGCGTGCGGGCCGTCATGCGCAGGGGATAGAGGGTCTCTTCCTGAGCCCGGTTCAGGCGTTCGCGCAGGCCCTCCTCATCGTAGCGGTTCATGAGAAAGCCGACGGTCCCGCAGTTCATGCCGTAGATGGGGGCGCCCATGCCGAAATAGCGGTGCAACGTCTCCAGGACGAATCCATCGCCCCCCAGCGCGACGATGACCCCGGCCTCTTCCGGCTCGGCGGCACCATAGCGCGCGCTGAGACGAGCCAAAGCGTCCTGTGCCTCGGGCGTGTTGCTGGCGACGAAGGCGACGGGATCGCGTTTTGTGCTTGCCGCCACGGCGTCTTTCATTCGGGTTGGCTCCGGTTAAAACCTAAAAGGCGAGTATAGCCCCGGCGACCCGGTGCGCCAGGCTTGAAAGCTGGCCGGGATCGGGCGAGGCTGAGTGGCGAAAGCCTCATGCCACGCCACTCATTTGACAGGGAGACGCCCGATGGCTCCAAGATTGACCTCCGCCCTTATCGCCGCTCTGGTCATGCTCGTCACGATGGGTCTCGCCGGGTCCGCGCAGGCCGAGGATCGCCACGAAGGCTATTACTATCCGGCGCCTGCCGGTGAGGCCGAGGTTTACCAAGCGCGCGCGCAGACCATCGCAGAGGCCTCGCGCGTGACCCGCATCGGCTTCGTCACGGCCGTGTCGGCGCAAAATCGGGAGCTTCCTTTTTCGCCGCCGGCGGTCATGTTCGCCAAGGGCAGCGAGGCGCAGAAGCTGATCATCGTGGCACTCAACGACGGTCGGATCGATACCATCTACCGCGCCCGCGCCCTCTTCGCCGACATGACGGCTCAGGTCAGGGTCCTGCCCGTGTTCAAGCAATTGGGAGTGCAGGATTACTTCACCTTCTTCGATTTCCTGAAGATGCTGGGCTTCGCGCAGGTGACGATTTCCAATGGGCGTGACTTCACCCACCAAGTGCTGATTCGCTAAGGCCCCGAGAGTGCTAGCCGCCGGTGACGCTCATGTGGCGGCTGACCGCGGGCCGGCGGTGGCGGCGGTCGATGACGAAGTCGTGGCCTTTGGGCTTACGGGAAATTGCCTCGTCGATTGCCGTCTCGAGCAGGCCGTCGTCCTCGCTCATGCGCAGCGGTGCGCGCAGGTCGGCCGCATCCTCCTGGCCCAAGCACATGTAAAGCGTGCCGGTGCAGGTCAGGCGTACGCGGTTGCAGCTTTCGCAGAAGTTATGGGTCATGGGCGTGATGAAACCGATCCGCCCGCCGGTCTCGCCGCAGCGCGCATAGCGTGCCGGCCCACCAGTGCGGTAGTCGATATCCTCCAACGTCCAGCGCCCGGCCAGCGTCGAGCGGACCAGCGAGAGCGGCAGGTATTGGTCGAGCCGGGTCTCGCCACCGACATCGCCCATCGGCATCACCTCGATAAAGGTCAAGTCGTAGCCTTCCTCACCGCACCAGGTGATCAGGCGGTCGAACTCGTCGTCGTTGACGCCCTTGAGAGCCACGGTGTTGATCTTGACCGCGAGCCCGGCGTCCTTGGCGGCCCGCAGGCCATCCATCACCTGGGGCAGCCGGCCCCAGCGGGTGATGGCCTGAAACTTGTGCGGGTCAAGAGTGTCGAGAGAGACGTTCACCCGGCGCACCCCGCAGTCCGCAAGCTCAGTGGCGAAGCGGGCGAGTTGGCTGCCATTGGTGGTCAGCGTCAGCTCCTCCAAGCCACCATTATCCAGATGGCGCGAGAGGTTGCGAATAAGGCTCATGATATTGCGGCGCACCAAAGGCTCGCCGCCGGTTAGCCGCAGCTTGCGCACCCCCTTGTGCACGAATGCGCTACACAAGCGGTCCAGCTCCTCCAGGCTCAAGACCTCCGCCTTGGGCAGGAAGGTCATGTCCTCGGCCATACAATAGACGCAGCGGAAATCGCAGCGGTCCGTCACCGAAACCCGCAGATAGGAAATCGCCCGCCCGAAGGGATCCACCAGTGGCGCCATGGATGGCCGTCCGTTCTTCGCCTGTCGTTCTTTATTGGACGCCTACTATAGCCGACCTGTGGCGGCTCGCAAGATGAAGAGATCCCGGTGAGGACAGCCTGTCAATCGATAGGCGGGCGACGCCGACCGGTAAATCCGCCGCCGCTCTCGGCGATCACCCGCGCCTCGAGATCGCGCCAGGGCTCGATCGAGACCGCCATGGCGTGGGCGTTGGCGTTCAGGACGCGCTCTTCGTCATAGACGATGGCGACGTGACCGGGCGAGTAGAGCAGGTCGCCACGCTGGGCCTGGGTCTCGCCGGGGACCCAATCCAAGGGAGTGCCCAGGGTTGCCTCCTGGTGGTCGCTGTCGCGCAGGGCGAGGACGCCGGCGCGGGCGAGCGCCAGTTGCACCAGGGCCGAGCAGTCGAGCCCGAGGCCGCTGCGCCCACCCCAGAGGTAGGGCACGCCGATGAAGCGTTCCGCTGTCGCCACGTAGTCCGGCTCCAAGTCGTCGAGCGGCGCCAGATGGCGTTGGTAGATCCATCCGCCGGTGGCGAGACGGCAGTAAGCGCCTTCGGTGTCGGTGACCGTCACGCTCGAGGCCAGGCTGAGGGCGTCGAGGGTCGGTGCCTTGAGATCGGGCAGGGGGAAGACGAAGCTGCGCAGGGCCGTCACCACGTGCGTGGGGGCATGGATTTCGTCGATCAGGGCGCTGCGGCGAATATAGCCGACGTAGCGGTCGGTCTTGTTCTGAACCCAGGCCCAGCCTTCGGCCTCGGCGAAGACCAGCACCTCCTCGCCGAACAGCAGTTGGCTGTCCAGAGGCGCGTCGGCGAAAGGCTTACGGCGCAGATCGATGCAACCGGCGGCGACCTGCATCGGCCGGCCTTCCACATAGGCTGGCGCCTCGATCCGTCCACGTAGGCTCTCCGCGGCAAGGTCGTCGCGGTAGGGGTGAAGTCGTGGGTCCAGGTCGGTCATGCGTCCCCGAATCTCGGCGCTGCCGGCGTTTGGTGCAAGACCTATCCTAAGGACCGAAGACGATCAGGAGGTAAAGATTCGCCTGGTGATGGGAGGCTCAGCGGCCGGCGATGGCCAGTTCGGGCGGCGCCTCGTCCATGCGCAAGGCGCGCAGATAGGCCTTGATCGCGCCGGCATAGCCGAGCCGCAGGGCGTCGGCGGTGAAGGCATGGCCGATCGAGACTTCCAGCAGCCAGGGAACGGCGCGCCGCAAGCGCGGCAGGTTCTCCAGATTCAGGTCGTGGCCGGCATTGAGACCCAACCCCACCTCGCGCGCCGCCTCGGCGGCGGCGACACAACGGGCGAACTCGGCCTCTTCCTCGGCCTTGCCGAAGGCAAAGCCATAGGGGCCAGTGTAAAGCTCCACCCGGTCGGCGCCGACCTCACGTGCCGGATAGAGGCGCTCGGGCTCGCAATCGACGAACAGCGAGACACGAATGCCCACCGCCTTCAGCTCGCCGACCACGTCCTCGAGAAAGGTCCGGTTGGCGGGGATATCCCAGCCCTCGTCCGAGGTGTGAGCCTCCGGCGGGTCTGGGACCAGCGTGGCCTGATCGGGCCGGGCTTCCTTGACCAGCGCGATCCAGTCGGGGGAGGGATAGCCTTCGATGTTGTACTCGACCGCCGCCAGGCCGGCCCCCTGCAGCATCGCGGCGAGATCGTGCACGTCCTGGCGCCTGATGTGCCGTTCATCGGGACGCGGGTGAACGGTGATCCCTTGTGCGCCGGCGTTGATCACGCTGCGCGCGGCCTCGACCACGCTGGGATAGGGCATGTCGCGCTGGTTGCGCAGCAGCGCGACCTTGTTGAGGTTGATCGAGAGGTTCGTACGCATTTTTGTTACCATAACAATTTGCTATTTGTTCCGTCGCATGAGAGTATGTCTTCCCCAATTTCGAGGTCAATTATTTTATTGTTATGGAAACAATCTGGCACCCACGCTTGGACGACAGAGGCGGGCCGCTTTATCGCGCGATCGCCGACTGCTTGGCCGAGGATATCGATCAGGGCGAACTTGTAGCTGGCGCCCGCTTACCGACCATGCGGGCCCTGGCCGAAGCGCTCGGCGTCACCGTCGGAACGGTATACAGGGCCTATGGCCTGGCCGAAAAACGGGGCCTCATCTCGCGCGAGATCGGCCGCGGCAGTTTCGTGCGCGCGCGGCCCGACGCTCGTCGGGAGGATGAGCCCGACGCGGCCGAGGTTTTGGACCTCAGCCGCAATCAACCACCGGACATTCGGGTCGAGGAGACCCTGCGCCGGGCGTTGATCGAAATGGGGCGTGAAGCCGACCTATCCGGCATGCTGGACTACGGCACCAGCCAGGGAACGGCGAGGCACCGCAAGGTCTTGGCCCGCTGGCTCGTGGGACATGGCGCTCAATTCGACCCGAGGAACCTGATCGTCACCAGTGGCGCCCAGCAGGCCTTGACGGTGGCGCTTGCGGCGCTCTCGCGCCCCGGGGACTGCCTTCTGGTCGAGGAACTCACCTATCCCGGGATCAAGAGCCTGGCGCGGATCTTCGGGCTGGAGCTGAGACCCTTGGCGATGGATGACGGTGGCCTCCTGCCCGATGCCTTGGAGGCGGCGCTCTCGGAGACGCGGACGGGCCGATTGCTCTACTGCATGCCCAACGCTCACAACCCGACGACGGCGACGCTCGACGAGGCGCGCCGCCGCGAGATCGCGCGGACCGCGGCAGGGGCCGGTCTCTTGGTCATCGAGGATGATGTCAACCCGAGACGGGCCGATGAGGCGCTACCTACCTTGGCCTCCTTGCACCCGGCGCGGACCCTTTACATCTCCAGTCTCTCCAAGATCATGGCGCCGGGCCTTCGCATCGGCGCCCTGGCGGCGCCGGACGATCTGCTCGATGATCTGTTGGCGGCGGCACAGACCACCAATTGGATGGCCCCACCGTTGATGGCCGAGCTCGCCAGCCGTTGGATCGAGGACGGCACCGCCGATATCATGGAGCACGAGCGCAATCTGGCCGTCACCCGGCTGCAAGCCGTGGCCGAGGCCGCCTTCGGGGGTTTGGACTATCGCATGGCGGCGGACAATCCGAACCTGTGGCTGAAGCTGGGGCCGCGTTGGCAGGGGGCGGATTTCGCGGCCATGGCCGAGAGCAATGGTGTGATCGTAAGCCCATCGCGAAGCTTCGCCATCGCCCCCGGGTCCAGCGCGCCGGCTGTGCGCCTTTCCTTGACGGAGCGCGACGAGGCGCGGCTGAAGCGCGGCTTGGACAAGCTGGCGCGGCTCGCCGATGAGGGGCCTCGGCCGCTCGCCTTTCAGATGTAGCTTGCTCTGTTGTAACTTAGCCGTCGATTTCGAGGGGGGATCGTCATGCTGGAAATCGCGCTCGTCGCGCTGACCACGTTTTTCGCGACCATTGGTCCGGTCGACGTGGCAGCGATCTTCGCCGGGATCACGCACCGCAACACCCCGCTCGAGCGTCGACGCATGGCTATCCGCGGTTGGGCGATCGCAACCGGCTTGATGCTGGTGACCGCGTTCTTCGGCGAGGTCGTGCTTCGGCACATGGGGATCACGCTTGCGGCGTTGCGCACCGCTGGCGGCATCCTCTTGCTCTTGATGGCCATCGATATGGTCTTCGCGCGCCACAGCGGCGGCATCTCCGCGACTAGGGAGGAGACCGACGAGGCCGCGACCAAGGCCGACATCTCCGTCTTTCCCTTGGCCACACCGCTGCTCGCGGGGCCAGGCGCGATGGGTGCGGCGATCCTGCTCATGGCCGAGAGCAATGGGG
>JBFELD010000036.1:0-11030 GCA_041552375.1 Kiloniellaceae bacterium
CATCCCAAAATGGGACTGCGCTCGTCACCGATTTCAGGTGTGGTTCTGACCAACGGCGATGTCGATGCCGTCGCAGGGCTGCTGCATCTACGTGAGCGCACGGCTTTCACTATCTTTGCCCATCCGCGTATTTTGGCCGTCTTGGATGCCAACCCCATTTTCAGCGTATTGGCCGGCGACATGGTCGCGCGCGAGCCGCTTGCCTTGGGGGAGCGCCGATTGCTTCGGAGCGCGGATGGGACGGACAGCGGTCTGGAGGTTGAGGCGTTCGATGTTCCCGGTAAGGTCGCGCTTTACTTGGAAGATACGGCCAAGGGCGGGGACTTCGGGACCGAGACGGGGGACACGGTGGGACTTGAAATCACGCACAGGGATGAACCCGGCCGACTGGTCTACATCGCCAACTGCGCCGCTGTCGATGCTGCGGTCCGCCGCCGGGTGGCCGGTGCGGATCTTCTGTTCTTCGACGGGACGCTATGGTGCGATGACGAGATGATCCGCCGCGGCGAGGGTGCCAAGACAGGATCTCGAATGGGGCATGTCTCGATGTCCGGGCCGCGAGGCGCGATCGAAAGTCTTCGGAATGTCGACGTCGGCAGGCGGATCTTCATCCATGTCAACAACACCAATCCAGCCCTTCTCGCCGACAGCGACGAGCGCAAAGAGTTGGAGGCGTGCGGCTGGGAGGTCGCCTACGATGGCATGGAGGTATGTTTGCCATGACCGCGAGCCACGCGCAGGAGCTCGAACGTCGGCTGCGGGACATCGGGGCCGAGCGCTATCACGACAAGCACCCTTTCCATATCCTCATGCGCGACGGCAAGCTGACCAAGGGACAGGTCCAGGCCTGGGCGCTCAACCGGTACTATTACCAGAGCCGCATCCCGATCAAGGATTCCGCGCTTATGGCGCGCCTGGTGGATTCCGATCTGCGGCGCATCTGGTCGCAACGGGTGATCGACCATGACGGAACCCGCGAAGGCCGCGGGGGATTGGAAAGGTGGCTCCACCTATGCGAGCGTCTAGGCTTGGCGCGAGACGACGTCCTCGCCGAACGGGGCATTCTGCCGGCGACCAAATTCGCCGTGGAGGCTTACGTCACCTTCGTCAAGGAGCGCCCGTTGCTCGAGGCCATCGCGTCGTCTCTGACCGAGCTTTTCGCACCGCGAATTATTGGGGAGCGGACCGCGGCGATGCTCGAGCGCTATGATTTCGTCGACAAGGATATGTTGTCTTATTTCGATCAGCGGCTGGTCCAGGCGCCGCGCGATGCGGATTTCGCCCTCGACTACGTCAAGCGCCATGCAAAAAGCGAGGCCGAGCGCCGGGCGGTCTGCGATGCCCTCATCTTCAAGACCGATGTTTTGTGGGCACAGCTCGACGCTCTTCATTTCGCTTACGTCGCGCCGGGGCTGCCGCCACCCGGCGCCTTCGTCCCGGATCGTCAGGAGAGCTGAGGTGGGTACGCCCAAGACCCTATCGCTATCGGATCGGCCAAGACTGCCGGACTATGTCCGGGTGCAGCGCGACGAGACCCGCGCGAGCTGGATTCTTCAGGGTCCGGAGAGAGTTCTGGTGCTGGATGACACCAGTAAGGAGATCCTCGATCTTTGCGACGGCGAGAGGAGCGTGGGAACCATCGTCACGACGCTTTGTGAGGCATATGACGCACCTTCCGAGGTCATCGAACAGGATGTCCTGGCGGTGTTGCGATTGTTGGCGGACAAGAGATTGTTGGACTGGCAAGTGCGTGAACGAGGGACGTAAGCTTTTGGGAGCCGGTTGACGCGGCGAACGGCTATGGTCATGACGGCACGAAGTGAAAAGGCGGCGCGCACAGAAGCCTCGGCACCGAAGCCGCCGCTGGCCATGCTGGCGGAGTTGACCCATCGTTGCCCGCTGCAATGCCCTTACTGCTCGAATCCGTTGGACCTGGCGCGCCGGAGCGACGAGCTGAGCGCGGACACTTGGTGCGATGTCTTTCGACAGGCCGCCGACCTCGGCGTGTTGCAGGTTCATCTCTCGGGCGGGGAACCAACAGCGCGCAGCGATCTGCCGCGCATCGTTTCCGGCGCGCATGAGGTGGGACTTTACACCAACCTGATCACCGCCGGTGTTCTGCTGACGCCGGAGACACTTCGCGAGCTTGTGGCCGCGGGTCTCGATCACGTGCAGATCAGCCTGCAGGGCAGCGACGTCGGCAACGCCGAGCTCATCGCGAACTTCAAAGGTGGTCACGCAAAGAAGATCGAGGCCGCGCGCTGGGTGCGAGAGGCCGGCTTGCCACTGACCGTCAACGCGGTCGTGCACCGTTTGAACCTGGACCACCTGAAGGACATCATCGCGCTCGCCCATGGGCTGGACGCCCACCGCCTGGAGATTGCCCATGTGCAATACTACGGTTGGGCCTTCGAAAATCGCCATGCGCTGTTGCCCAGCCGTGTGCAGGTCGACCGCGCCAATGAGCTCGCGGCGGAGGCGGGTGAGGCCCTGAGGGGCGAGATGGTGATCGACTATGTCGTTCCCGATTACTTCGCCCGGCGCCCCAAGCGCTGCATGGACGGGTGGGGCAACCAGTTTTTTGCAATCTCGCCGCGCGGGCGAGTTCTGCCCTGCCATGCGGCCGAAACCATCACCGGTCTTACGTTTTCCAACGTCCGCGAGCGCGCCCTGGACTGGATCTGGCGCCACGACGAGGCCTTCGCCAAGTTTCGCGGCACCGACTGGATGCCCGAGCCTTGTCAAAGCTGCGAGCATCGGGAGCGTGACCTCGGGGGCTGCCGTTGCCAGGCATTCGCCATTACCGGTGATGCCTCGGCCACAGACCCGGTATGTCAGCTCTCGCCTTTCCACGATCGTCTGACGGCCATGATCGATGACGACACGCATCGCGGCCGCGCGACGCTGCGCTACCGACGTTGAGCGCTTCGCCCATCCCTGTTCTATCAGGTTGGTAGCGGTGATGACGCGACCGTGATTTCGAGAACATTGCCGGTTTAAGCTACCCTTGGTTGGTCCTGAAATTCTCATTGCATGATCGCATGAACCCGTTTGGCCGCGGTGCGGCCGGTGCGAGAACAATAAAGATAGGGAGGTTGAAAATGAGATCGTTGTCTTTCCTCGCGGGCGCTTTGCTGGGATTGGTCGGTGCGGCGGCGCCGGCATTGGCAGGCAATATCGAGATGCTACAAGATTTCAAAACCACCGGTACGTCGCTGGAGCTGGAAACGGTTGACCAGAGCGGGGTGCGGGCCGAATCCTTGGGCAAGATCGCCGATCGGGTACGCCTGCCGAGCGGCTTCAAGATCAGCCTCTATGCCATCGTCCCCGATGCCCGGCATATGGCGGTTGGCAATAATGTCGGCACGGTCTTCGTCGGCACGCGCAAGACCGCCGTGTGGGCGGTCACCGACCGCGATCGTGACCGCGTCGCCGACGAGGTCAAGCGCTTCGCGCCCAGCGTGTCGATGAACGTGCCCAACGGGGTGTGTTTCAGCAAGGACGGGTTCCTCTACATCGTGGAGCACAACCGCTTGCTCGTCTTCCCGGCGGCGGAGTTCTTCTACGAAGGGCCGGACGTGGCCATCGGCGTGGTCAAGGACCCGTTGGTGCCGCGCTCGGAGGAGTCCTTCAACCACGGCGCGCGAACCTGCGCCATCGGTCCCGACGACAAGATCTATATCACGCAAGGACAGCCCTATAACGTTCCTCCGGTTGAGAAAATGGACCTGTATAGTGAAGCGGGCATCGGCGGGATCGTGCGCATGAACCGAGGCGATGGGTCCGAGTGGCAGGTCTATGCCAGTGGTATCCGCAATTCGGTCGGCCTCGATTTCAACCCGGCCAATGGCGAGCTCTGGTTCACCGACAATCAGGTGGACGGCATGGGCGATTTCATTCCGCCCGGCGAGTTGAACCGGGCGACCGGCCCGGGTCTTCATTTCGGCTTTCCGTGGTACGGCGGCGGCGACACCCGGACCAACGAGTATATGGAGTCCGAGCCACCGGCCGACAGCATCCCTCCCGAGGTTTCGATGGATGCGCACGCCGCCGACCTCGGCATGACTTTCTATTCGGGCAAAATGTTTCCAGCCAAGTACCGTGGTGGGATCTTCAGTGCTCAGCACGGCTCTTGGAACCGGACCGAGCCCATCGGCGCGCGGATCATGTTCACGTCGCTGAATGAGGATGGAAGCGCGGCCGGTACCGAAGTCTTCGCCGATGGTTGGCTCGACGAGGAGACAGGTGAGTACCACGGCCGCCCGGTCGACGTTGTGCAGTATCTGGACGGCTCGCTATTGGTCTCCGATGACACCGCGGGAGCCATCTATCGAATTTGGTATGATGGCAACTGACGTGGCCACGCTCGAGCCGGGCGGGTGCCGAGGGGAATGAGGTCGGCCCGACCTGGGTGGCGCGCCGCGGCGGTTGGGCTCGTCTTGGCCTTGCTTTGGGCAAGTTTCGGACCCGCCCGCCCGGCCACGGCCGGCGGCGACCTCTCGGCCGGGCGCGAAAAGTCAGGAAAGTGTGCCGTTTGTCACGGCAAGGACGGCATCGCCATGCGGCCGGACGTTCCGAACCTGGCCGGTCAGAGCGCCATTTACATGCGTGAGCAGTTGCTGCGCTATCGCTCCGGGGCTCGGGTTCATCCGGAGATGAACGTCATCGCCGGGCCGTTGAGCGATGCCGATGTGGAGGACCTCGTGGCCTACTTTTCGGCTATCGAGATTACGGCGCGGCCACCGGATTGACCTGCTGCTTTCAATCGCGGAGGCGGCCCGGTGGTCTCTCGCGGGCCGGCCGCTTGCGAAAATGTGAAGCGTCACCTGACGCTGTTCCGGGGTAGAGTATCTCGCCAGTGAATGAAAGAGGCCAGTGAATGAAAGAGGGAGGTGTGAGATGAGGATCTGTGTGGTCGGTGCCGGCGCGATCGGTGGGCTCATGGCGGCGCGGTTGTCGCTCGCAGGTGAGACGGTGACGGTCGTCGACCGTGGCCCGCACCTAGCCGCCATACGCGAGACGGGCTTGAAGCTGATCTGGGAAGACGGCGCCACCTTCCTCGCCAAGGACATGAAGGCTGTCGAAAATGTCGAAGATGCCGGTCCCCAGGACCTGGTCATTCTGGCGCTGAAGGCTCATTTCCTCGATCAGGTGGCACGCCAGTTCGCCTCACTGGCAGAGCCCGAGACGGCGGTGCTGACAGTGCAGAACGGTATTCCCTGGTGGTATTTCCACAAGCTCGGCGGTCCGTACGACGGACGCCGGCTCGAGAGCCTGGATCCCGGCGGCATGCTGGAAAAGCACATCGACAGCGACCGGATCGTCGGCTGCGTCGTTTACCCGGCGGCCAGCGTGCCCGAGCCCGGGGTCATCCAGCACGTCGAAGGCGATCGCTTTCCACTGGGCGAGCTGGACGGAAGCCTGAGCGCGCGGGCCGAGAGCATCAAGGGTCTTCTCGAACGCGCCGGATTTCGCTCGCGGGTTCTCGACGACATTCGCTCGGAGATCTGGCTCAAGGCTTGGGGGAACCTCTCCTTCAACCCGATCAGCGCGTTGACCCATGCGACGCTGGCGGAAATCTGCGGCTTTGCGGAGACCCGTGCTCTGGCCGCGGCGATGATGGGCGAGGCGCAAGCGATCGGCGAGGCACTCGGCGCCACGTTCCGCCACACCATCGAAAAGCGCATCGCCGGCGCCCAAGGCGTGGGCGCGCACAAGACCTCCATGCTGCAGGACGTCGAGTTGGGGCGCTCGTTGGAGGTGGAGGCGCTGATGGGCTCGGTACTGGAGTTGGGGCGGATCACCGAGATCGAGGCGCCCTCAACCGCGGCGGTCTATGCCTGCGTCAAGCTGCTCAACAGAACCATGCTGCTGCAAAACGCGGGCGTGCGTCTGTCCGACGTCGCCTGACCCCGCCAGGGTGTTTATGAGCTGAAACCTCAGTACGCCGTCTGGTCGCGGTCAGCGCGCTCGCGCAGGACCAGAAACTGGGCTTGGTACCGCTCATAGGCCTCCGCGCAGCTTTCCAGCGGCCCGATCGGGGCGATGCGGGCCACAAGGAGCATGAAATCCTTGCCGAATGCCGTCAGCGGAGAAGGCCGCTCGCCCAGGACCTCGCTCTCGATCCGTTGCTTGATGCTACGATAGATCGGCCGGCAAGATTCGATCTTCTCGGCGGCCACGCGATCGAACGCTTCTTCGATCTCGATTGGCAGGTTATCGCTTTCGGCCAGGATCAGCTCGGCCTGCCAAGTCAGCGCCTCGTCTTCGCGCAACAAGGTGAACGCGTCGGTGCCGCATCCCTGAACGGCCGCGCAAAGGAGGAGCAAGAGGGCTTGCCGAATGTTTTTAGACATCCCCATATCCAAGCCCCGAACGTAACGCCGTTCATCTTAATAATTCTTTGAGCCGGCGGGAGTGATCGATACATCCACCTGACGGCCAAGAGAGTTGCAGCGATTCATACGTGCCGGCTTGCCCGTCCGCGCGGCTTGGGGCACCATCCTTCCATCGGGCGGCCGTCGATCGGGCCGCCCAGCAAAAGCAACGAGCGAAGAAAATGGGGGAGGTGTCACCATGACAGGATCAATCACGCGTCGTGTCTTTGTGGGCTTGGGCGCGGTGGCCCTGGCTTTGACCGGTCTCTTGTCCGGCGGCGGCCTTGCCGCTGCCGAGAAGATCAAGGTCGCAGCCATCTATACCGTCCCGGTCGAGCAGCAGTGGGTGAGCCGCATCCACCTCGCCTTGAACAAGGCGGCCGAGCGTGGCGAAATCGAGTACGTGTTTTCCGAGAACGTCGCCAACACGGACTACGAGCGCGTTATGCGCGAATACGCGGAGGCCGGTCACGACCTGGTGGTCGGTGAGGTCTTCGGTGTCGAGCGCGCCGCGCGCCAAGTGGCCAAGGACTACCCGAACACAGCCTTCCTCATGGGCTCCAGCTTCGGTCCTTCGGGCGACAACTTCTCGGTCTTCGACAACTGGATCCACGAGCCCTCCTATCTGACCGGTATGGTGGCGGGTTCGCTGACCAAGTCGAACCTGATCGGCGTCGTCGGAGGCTACCCGATTCCAGAGGTCAACCGACTGATCCATGCCTTCATGGACGGCGCGCGCGAGGTCAATCCGGACGTCCAGTTTCTGGTCACCTTCATCGGCAGTTGGTTCGATCCGCCGAAGGCCAAGGAAGCCGCCTTCGCCCAGATCGATCAAGGGGCGGATCTTATGTATGCGGAGCGTTTCGGCGTCTCCGACGCCGCCAAGGAGCGAAGCATTCCCGCCATCGGCAACGTCATCGATACTCAAGAGCAGTATCCGGATACCGTGGCCGCCAGTGCCCTCTGGCACATGGAGCCGACGATCGACCGCGCCATCGAGCGGGTGAAGAGTGGTGGCTTCGCCGCCGAGGACTATGGCCAGTACAGTTATATGAAGTATGGCGGCGCCTCGCTGGCTCCCTACGGTGCCTGGGACGGAAAGATCGACGATAAGGTCAAGGACCTTGTTGCCGCGCGCGAGGCCGAGATCCGCGAAGGCCTCTTCCGGGTCAACGTCAACGACTCCGAGCCCAAGTCCACGAAATGAGCCCCACGGCCGCTCCGGAGCCGGAGGTCGTCCTTCGGCTCCGGGGTATCACCAAGCGCTTCGGGGCGCTCACCGCCAACGACGACATCAACCTCGAACTTCGCCGCGGCGAGATCGTGGCGCTCCTTGGTGAGAACGGCGCTGGCAAGACCACGCTCATGAATATCATTTTCGGCCACTATCAGGCCGATGCCGGCGCGGTCGAGGTCTTCGGCGAGCGGCTGCCGCCGGGCCATCCGGCGGCCGCGATCGCCGCGGGGGTCGGCATGGTCCATCAGCATTTCACCTTGGCCGACAACCTGAGTGTGCTGGAGAACGTCGTCGTCGGGACCGAGCCGTCATGGCGGCCTTGGCAGGCGCGCAAGGCGGCCCGGCGCAAGCTTACCGAGCTGGCAGGCCGTCTTGGCCTGGAGGCCGATCCGGATGCGCCCATAGGTGAGCTTTCGGTCGGTCAGCGCCAGCGCGTGGAGATACTCAAAGCCCTCTATCGGGACGCACGCATCCTCATCCTCGACGAGCCCACGGCGGTCTTGACGCCGCAGGAGACCGAGGCACTCTTCGCCACCTTGCGGCACTTGACGGAGCGCGGCCTCTCGGCCCTCTTCATTTCCCATAAGATGAGTGAGGTTCTCGCGGTCAGCGACCGCGTCGTGGTGCTGCGCGACGGGCGCGTGATGGCAAGCCGCGAGACGGCGACTACCGATCGCGGTGAGCTTGCCGAGCTGATGGTCGGGCGACCCCTGCGCGAGCCGAAGCGCCAGCCGCGGGCACCCGGCGAGCCGGTGTTGGAATTGACGGAGGTCTCGCTCGAAGGTGCGGCGGGAAGGCTCTTGCTGGACGGGGTGTCCCTCGAGGTTCTGGCTGGTGAGATCCTGGGTATTGCCGGTGTCTCGGGCAATGGGCAAACGGAGCTGGCCGGTCTCGTCGCCGGGACCCTGCGGGCCTCGGCTGGACGACTGAAGCTGTTCGGCCAACCGGTAACGGTCGAAGGTCCCGAAGCCATGATCGAGCGTCAGGTCGCCCGGATTCCCGAAGACCGCCTCGCCGAGGGAGTGATCGGCGATATGACGGTTTGGGAGAACGCGATCCTGGAGCGCTACCGTAGCCGCAAGTTCAGCCATCATGGGTTGCTGCGCCGTCGGGCTGCCTGGTCGGACGCGGCGCGCATCATCGAGTCCTTTGACGTGCGTTGCCCCTCGGCCCAGGCGCGGATCCGGCTTTTGTCGGGTGGCAATATCCAAAAGCTCATACTCGGCCGGGTCTTCGCGCTCGACCCGCGGCTCATTCTCGCCAACCAGCCAACCCGAGGTCTGGATGTGGGCGCGGTCGCCTACGTGCAGGAAAGGCTGCTCGCGGCGCGTGAGGAGGGAGCCGCGGTGATCCTCATCTCGGAGGACCTGGACGAGCTCATGGCGCTCTCCGACCGCGTTGCGGTGTTCTATCGCGGTCGCCTCAGCGCGGCGATGCCACGAGAGGAGGTCACGATCCGCAAGCTGGGGCTGATGATGGCCGGCCACGATCCGGGAGAGCTCGGCGATGCGGCTTGAGCGGCGCGAGGAAACGCCCCTGCTGTGGTCGGTCTTGGCGCCCGCGCTGGCGATTGTCGTGAGTCTTCTGGTCTGCGCTCTGCTGATTCTCGCCTGGGGCGGGGTGATGGTCGGGGACGCCTACCTGTTGATGCTCAAAGGGGCTTTAGGCTCGGTCTTCGCCGTGACCGAGACCTTGGCCCGGGCGACGCCGCTGATCCTCACCGGACTGGCCGCCGCCTTCGCTTTTCGCGCCAAGTTCTGGAATATCGGCGCGGAAGGGCAGCTCTACGCCGGCGCCGTGGTGACGGTGGTCCTGGGGACCGGCTGGATCTCCTTGCCGGCGCCTTTGATGATGCCGTTGCTGATGGGCGCGGGGGCCCTTGCCGGTGCCTTGATGCTGTTGGGCCCGGCTTTTCTCAAGGTCAGGTTCGGCGTCGACGAGGTCGTCACCACCCTGCTCGGCAACTTCATCATGCTGCTCTTCGTCTCGATGATGCTGGAAGGCCCCTTGAAGGATCCCATGGGTCTCGGCTGGCCGCAGTCGGCGCCGGTGCTGGACACGGCCGCATGGCCCAAGCTGATTGCCGGCAAGCGCCTGCACGCCGGGCTTCTGCTCGCCCTGGCGTTGGCCGCCTTGGTGTGGTTCGTCAATGCCCGCACGACTTTCGGTTTTGCTGTTAGGGCGGTGGGCGCCAACCCCAAGGCGGCGGCCTTCGCCGGCATCCCGGTCGAGCGGGTGATGCTGCAGGTCGCCATGGTCTCCGGCGGGCTGGCGGGCCTCGCCGGGGTGGGCGAGGTCGCGGGGCTCAAGGGAAACCTGACCCTCGATCTTTCGCCGGGCTTCGGCTATGCCGGGATCGTGGTCGCCATGCTGGCGCAGCTCCATCCTTTGGGCGTGGTGGTCTCGGCGCTCTTCATCGCCATCGTCTTCGTCGGCGCCGATGCCATGAGCCGGGCGGTCGCGATCTCCAGCTATCTGGCCAACGTCATCGTCGCCACCTCGCTGCTCTTCATGCTGGTGGCGGTCTTCCTGATCCAGTACCGCGTTCGCTTGAGGTGAGGCGATGGAGTGGGTCGAGCTTCTCTTGAGCGCGTCTTTCTGGGTGGCGGCTGTGCGTATCGCCTCGCCGCTCATTTTCGGCACCCTGGGGGAGTTGCTCTGCGAGCGGGCCGGTGTCCTCAACCTCGGGATCGAGGGCATCATGACCTTGGGGGCCATGGCCGGCTGGATGGCGGTCTACCAAGGCACCGACCTTTGGACGGGGGTGGCCGTGGCGGCCATGGCGGGCGCGATCGCCGGCCTCGCCCACGGCCTCTTCACGGTCATCCTCGGGCTTTCCCAGCATGTCACCGGCATCGGTATGACGCTGCTCGCCACCAGCCTGTCCTATTTCATCTACCGCATGGTGTTGCCCGAGGTTTCAAGCCCGCCGACCATCCCGGTCTTCGAGCCCTATGCCGTGCCGCTCCTCTCCGATATCCCACTGATCGGGCCGGCGGTCTTCAACCAGACGCCCTTGACCTACCTCGCCTACGTCATGGTGATCGCCGTGGCCTATCTTCTTTATCGCACGCCATTGGGCCTGGCCATCCGTATGGTGGGAGAGAACCCCGAGGCGGCGGAGGCGCAGGGCCTCGATGTCTTGGCCTTGAGAATGGGCGCGGTGGCCGCCGGTAGCGCGCTGATGGCCATCGGCGGCGCTTTCCTCACCATGTCGGCCTTCAATGCCTTTTTCTTCAACATGGTCAACGGTCGCGGCTGGATCTGCATCGCGCTCGTGGTTTTTGCCTCTTGGCGGCCGGGAAAGGCGCTCCTGGGTGCTTTCCTCTTCGGCGCCTTCGATGCCTATCAGCTGCGCTTGCAGCAGATCGTGGCCGGCGTTCCTTATCAGATCTTCCTCATGCTGCCTTATATTC
>JBFELD010000037.1:0-10787 GCA_041552375.1 Kiloniellaceae bacterium
CAGTGCCAGACCGGCAACGGCGTCTGGCTCCGCGTGGACGCCGGCGTCGATCACCCGCACCTCGAGATGCCGGCAGAGTGCCTCGGCGAGGATCTTGCCGTATTCGTGTACGTCGGTGGAGGCGAGACAGACCGATAGGTCCGCCCGGGTGATCCGCTCGCGGTCCTCGCGCCGAACCGCACCGACGATACGAAGGGCCTCGCGCTCAAGCTCGTCGAGGGTGCTGGCCTTGACCAGCGGCCGGCGACCGCGTGGCTCCGCCGGTGCCGGGTCGCCCGGCCCGAAGAGCTCCTCCAGGCGCTTGGCGCCGATGCGGCGCAAGACCAAGAGAAGCTCGACCGCGTCCGCGGTATCGATACCCGCGCCCTCCATGCCGGCCAACACCCGGTCGCGGAACAGGGTGCCGCCGGCGATGATGTGTTGGGCGAGGCGTTCGGCCTCCTCGGTGGAGAAAAGCTCCCGCTGCTCCTCGATCCGCTCGAAGAGGCGGAGCGCGAACAGTTGGGCGGCCACCACCTCGTCGATGTCGGGAATGCGTTCGGCCTCGCTGATCGGCACGGGATTGAGCGCATGGCCGCTCGGGCAATCGATCTGGGCCAGGGCATCGGCGGCGAGGTAACGGGCCAAGGCGGCGTAGTTTTCGGCGCCGGTGCCACGATAAGCGACGGTGTTGCCGTAGATCATGGACCCAGGCGCGCCTTCTCGTGAGGCCAAAGCGCGCTGAAACGCAACTCGCGTCAGCGGGTTGGAGAAGCTGTGACCGTAGCAGTGGGCGATGGACCCGCCCAATAAATCCTCGACGATGTGGGCCTCGATCAGCGCGGCGCCGTAAGCCGAGGCGAGGTCGCAGAAAAGCGCGGCGAAGCCGTCATCCAGGTTGGAATGAACGACGATCTCGCTCGGGTGGGCGGCAAGCAGGGCAAGCGCCTCGACGGTGGCCGCCGTGGTCGCCAGGTCGTCAGACCAGCCCGGCAGCCGGAACGTGAAGTACTGTCCCAGGTTCCCGATTGTTGTCGCCCCAGCGCCGAGCGCGGCCAGGCAGTTCTCCACCGCGGCCGGCATGCCGAGCACGAAATCACCGAAATGAGGGGCGACCGGCGCCTCGGCGCTGAGAGCCGCCCAGCTTGCCGCGTCGGGTAGCACCAGGCCGGTGCCTTTTGCCCGGCCCCGGCGCTCCGCGGCCGGATAGCCCATGGACCAGTCGAGGCAGATGCCATAACGGTCCACGTTCCCCCCGGCCTCGGCCACTCGGTCGTGAATCTCGCGCCAGGCCCGGCGGCTCGTTGCCGGATCGCGGTAGCCGATCTGGGCGTGCAGCATCAGCCGACCCTCGCCCATCCTGCCGCGTTTGTAAGCGGCCTCCGAGGTCACTTGCGCCCGGCTCAGGAATGGGCAGCTCCCCAGTTCGACCGCCGCCGCACGCGCACGCCCGCGAGCGATCAGGTCGGCGCTTGATGGCAGCCGTGGCTCCGGCAGGATCTCGTCACGTTGGGGTAGGCCCGTCACATCTCCGTCCTCCTCGACCGGCAGGGCCATTCTGCCCGCCGTGGGGCCGGTCTGTCACCTGCGCCGGTGGGGTCGTTGGGCCTCCGGTTGACAGGCCTCGGGATTGGGCGTTAAGTCGCGCCCTTTCTAGTGTGGTGGTTTTGACGTTCCTCTTATCATTGGAGCTGGCTCGCCTAAGGAACGTCCAACCCATAAACCACACGAGACTCTAGGGTTTGCTAGTGTCCTTATCGAATCGGAAGTTCGGCCGTCGCTTGCCTCAAATGATGCGAATTTCTGATTCGGGACACTAGTTCCGCGCCGGCGTGGGAGAACAAGTAATGAGTAGAGATGAGGCCACCGTGTCCGATGCCATAATGCCGACCTACGCGCGCAGCACGCTCGCCTTCGAACGCGGCGAGGGCGCCTATCTATTTACCGCCGATGGTCAGCGCTATCTCGACTTCGCCTCCGGGATCGCGGTCAACGCCCTGGGTTATGCTCACCCTCACCTGGTCGAGGCGATGACCCATCAGGCCGGCCTGCCGTGGCACGTCTCCAACCTCTATCGCATCCCCGAGGGCGAGCGCTTGGCCGAGCGGCTTGCCGCCGCCAGTTTCGCCGATCGGGTGTTCTTCTGCAATTCCGGGGCCGAGGCGGTGGAAGGCGCGCTGAAGGTGGCCAGGCGTTATCATCATGCCCGCGGCGACACCGGGCGCAATCGCATCATTACGTGCAGCGGCGCCTTTCATGGTCGCACGCTGACGACGCTCTCGGCGGCTGGGAACCCGAAGTACCTTGAGGGCTTTGGTCCGGCGTCGCCGGGCTTCGATCAGGCCGCCTTCGGCAACATGAACGAGGTGCGCGCGGCGGTCGGTGAAGAGACGGCGGCGATCCTGGTCGAGCCGGTTCAAGGCGAGGGCGGCGTGCGTGCTGCCGACGTGGAATTCCTACGGGCCTTGCGGACCGTTTGCGATGAGTTCGGACTGTTGTTGCTTTTCGACGAGGTGCAGTGCGGCATGGGCCGCACGGGCCGTCTTTTCGCCCACCAGCAAGCGGGCGTCGAGCCCGATATCATGGCCTTGGCCAAAGGCCTTGGCAGCGGCTTTCCGCTCGGTGCCATTTTGGCCAGCGAAAAAGCCGCCGCCGGAATGACCGCCGGCACCCACGGCAGCACCTTCGGCGGAAACCCCTTGGCCATGGCGGTCGGCAACGCGGTCTTGGATGTGATGTTGGCCGAGGGTTTTTTCGATGCGGTGGAGCGCAACGGTGCGCTGCTTCGCCGGCGGCTGGAGGCGATTGTCGTTCGGTATCCCGAGGTGTTCGAGGAGGTTCGCGGCCAGGGCCTGATGCTGGGATTGAAGTGCCGGGAGGACGCACCCGGCTTCGTCGAGCGACTACGCGCGGAGGGGCTCTTGACCGTGGCCGCGGCCGAGAACGTGGTGCGAATCCTGCCGCCGCTAATCATCGGCGAGACCGAGATCGACGACGCCACGGCGATGATCGATCGGGCCGCGGCCGGCGTGATGGGAGAGCGCTGACATGGCCACGCCGAAGCACTTTCTGGACCTCGACCACTTCCGCGCGAACGAGTTGCGGGAGATGCTGGACGTCGCTGCCGAGATCAAGTCCGGCGGTGCCTTTCGTGGTGAGGCTCGCCCTTTGTCGGGCAAGTCGGTGGCCATGATCTTCGAAAAGCCCTCGACCCGAACACGGGTCTCCTTCGAGGTCGGCATTCAGCAGCTCGGCGGCACGGCGATCGTTCTGGAGCCCAGCGGCACCCAGATCGGCCGTGGTGAGACCGTGGCCGATACGGCGCGGGTCCTGTCGCGCTATGTCGACGCTATCTTGATCCGCACGACCCGGGCGGAAAAGCTGCTGGAGATGGCGGAATACGCGAGCGTTCCGGTCATCAATGGCTTGACCGACATGACCCATCCCTGTCAGCTCATGGGCGATGTCATGACCTTCGAGGAGCATCGGGGGCCGATCGCCGGGCGGACCGTCACGTGGATCGGCGATGGTAACAACATGGCGATGAGCTGGATCCACGCCGCCGTGCGTTTCGGGTTCGAGCTGCGTCTGGCCTGCCCGGAGGAGCTCAAGCCGCCGCGGGAGGCCCTCGACTGGGCTGAGCGCGAGGGCGGAAAGGTCCAGGTCACCACCGATATCCAAGCGGCGACCACGGGCACGGACTGCGTGGTCACCGATACCTGGGTGTCGATGGGCGCCGATGACGGCATCAGCCGGCACAACCTGTTGCGCTCTTATCAGGTCGACGAGCGGGTCATGGCTCTTGCCAAGCCCGAGGCCGTGTTCATGCACTGTCTGCCCGCCTATCGCGGCAACGAGGTCGCGCCCGAGGTCATAGACGGCCCGCGTTCGATCGTTTGGGACGAGGCTGAAAACCGCCTCCATGCGCAAAAGGGTATTCTCTGCTGGTGCCTGTCGACATGACCGATCACGTCGAGGAACCGCCGCAATCGGCGAGACCGGACGAGATACAGCCTTTTTTGCTCGAGACCTCGGGTATTCGGGGGCGGTTGCTGCGCCTCGGGCCGGCAGCCGACACCATTTTGTCCCGCCACGATTACCCACGCCCGGTCGCGCGGTTGCTGGGCGAGATGTTGGCGCTTGCGGGCGCGCTCTCCAGCCTGCTGAAATACGAAGGCGTCTTTACCGCCCAAGCCAAGGGCAACGGCCCGGTGAGCCTACTGGTCGCCGACGTGACCGACGAGGGCGACCTCAGAGGCTATGCCGGTTTCGATGACGAGCGCCTGGCCGGGCTTCTGGAGGGTGATCGGCAAATCGGGTTGGAGGATCTGATGGGCGAGGGCTACTTCGCCTATACCGTCGACAGAGGCCCGGGGCGTGAGCGCTATCAGGGCATCGTCGCGCTCGCCGGGCAAACCCTGGCCGACTGCTTGCAGCACTATTTCCTGCAGTCCGATCAGGTGCAAAGCGGTATCATGCTCGCCGCCGAGACCTCTGAAGAGCATTGGCGGGCCGGCGCCCTGATACTGCAACGCATTCCCGACGCGGGGCCGGGGGATGAGCCCCTATCCAGCATCGACGACGAGGATTCATGGCGTCGCGCGATGACCCTTCAAGTGACTTGCAGCCATCAGGAGCTGCTCGATTTCAACATTTCCTCTCACGACCTGCTCTACCGGTTGTTCCATGAGGAGGGGGTGCGCGTTTTTGCCCCGCGACCCCTTCGGGCCGCTTGCCGCTGTTCACGCCACCGTTTGGAGAGGGTCCTGGCGGCCATGCCGCGTGAGGAAGTCTTCTCGATGACGGTGGAAGGAGTCGTGGAGGCGCGCTGTGAATTTTGCAGCGCGCGCTATGTCTTTGACAAAGAGGCGTTGGCCAACCTCTTCGAGGCCCCGGAGGCCATGGTTTAAGGCAACCCTTCAAGGAGCGCTCTAGCGATGTCGAACCCCTCACGCGTGTCCTCGTTCGTTGTCCTTTTCGGCATGCTGCTCGTCGCGGCTTGCACGTCCCATCCGCCGACCGGCAATTTCGCCGAAATTACCTTCGAGCATCTGCCCGACATCAGGCTGGACGTGGACGACATCGAGGTTCGGGAGGATTACGTGCCTCCCCTGGCACCGCCCAATGTCGATCATCTCTTTTCACCGCGTCCCGGCTCGGTCGCCAAACGCTGGGCGCGTGATCGATTGGTCGCCGCCGGCACGGGCCGCCGCGCGCTTTACATTGTTCATGATGCCTCCATCGTCGAGGAGCGCTTGGAGATGGAATCCGGCCTGAGTGGGGTCGTGACCATCGACCAGTCCGAACGTTACACCGCGCACATCGCGGTCGAGATCCAGATCCTCGAGGTGAACCGCCAGGCCGCCTCCTTGCGCGCCGAGGCGACGCGCAGCATCACCGTAGCCGAGGATGTCTCGGTCAGTGAGCGTGAGAAGGTGTGGTTCCAGCTGACCGAGAGGACCATGCAGGATCTTAACGCCGAGCTGGAGAAGACCATAAACGAGGTCTTTGCCAGATATCTGCTATAGCGCTGGTTGGCTGGCCGCGGCTTGTGCCAGGTCTTCGAGAAACCTCTCGCAGGCCTCGACCTGCGCGATGTCGATGAACTCATCCGGCCGGTGAGCCTGGTCGATCGAGCCAGGCCCGCAGACGACCACGGAATAACCCGCTTCCTGGAACAACCCGCCCTCCGTTCCAAAGGCGACGGCGGCGCTATCGTTGCGACCGGTGAGGCGACGCACCAAGCCCTCGGCCATTCCCTGTTCTTCCGGGCGCAGCGCCGGGACGCGGGCGAGCGCCCTGGTCTCGATCGAGGCCTCCGGCGCGTTCTCCCGTAGCCGGGGCAGGAGTTCCTCGGCGATAAAACCCTCGACACGGGACAAGATGGCGGCGGGGTCGTCTTCCGGTAGGGGCCTGAACTCCCAGACCACGCGGCAGTCGGAGGCGACGATATTGAGCGCCGTGCCGCCCTCGATACGGCCGATGTTGAAGGTGGTATAGGGTGGATCGAAGCGGCTGTCGGCGCTGGCCGCGCGGCGTTTCTCTGTCGCCAAGTGACCCAGGAAAGTGACCAGACGACCGGCGGCGAGGATGGCGTTTGCCGCGTGCTGCGGTTGGCTGGAATGCGCCGCCCGGCCGTGGATCGCCGTCTCGAAAGCGCAAACGCCCTTGTGCGCGTTGACGATCTGCATCGAGGTCGGCTCGCCGATGATCACCAGCGCCGGACGGGGCAGCTCGCGGTCGATCTGCGCGATGAGGCTGGAGACACCCAGGCAGCCGACCTCCTCGTCATAGGAGATGGCCAGATGCAGCGGCCTCGCCGGGCCGCGGCGCAGGAACGCAGGCGCCGCTGCCAAGGTCACCGCAAGGAAGCTCTTCATATCAGCGGTGCCGCGTCCGTAAAGACGGCCGTCGCGCTCCTCGACCTTGAAGGGATTGCTGGACCAGGGCTGGCCGTCAACCGGAACGACGTCGCTGTGGCCCGAGAGAACGATGCCGCCCGGCACCCCCGGACCCAGGGTCGCGTAAAGGTTGGCTTTCGGTTCGGCCGTGTCGCTGGATCGCCGGCAATCGGCGCCGAGACTGACGAGGTAAGTCTCCACGAAGTCGATCAGCTCGAGGTTCGAGCGTGCCGAGGTGGTATCGAAGGCGACCAATCGTTCGATCCATTCCCGGCTGCTTGTCGGCCACATGGTCATCGGGTCCCCACCGAAACCGGCTCAGGCCCGCCAGAAAGCGCGCGAGAAGAGAATCAAGACCGTGAAGAGCTCCAGTCGGCCCAGCAGCATCCCGGCGCAGAGCAGCAGCTTGGCGGTGTCGGAGAGCGGCGCGAAATTTCCGCTCGGGCCGATGACGTCGCCGAGGCCGGGGCCGACATTGGCAATCGCGGTTGCAGCGCCGGAAAGGGCGGTGATGAAATCCAAGCCGGTCAGGCCCAAAGCGATCGCCAGAACGCTCAGGGAAACGCCGAAGAGAAAGAAGAAGCTCATCACCGAAAAAGCGACCGAATCGGGAATGGGCCGCCGGTCGTAATAGGCGAAGAAGACGCCGTTGGGCTGGGTCAGGCGCAAGAGCTGCGCCTTGGCCGTGGCATAGAGGACCTGGAAGCGGAAAATCTTGATCCCGCAAGTGGTCGAGCCGGCGCAGCCGCCGACGAACATCAAGGTGAACAGCAAGGCCATCGCAAAGCCGCCCCAGGCGCCGTAATCCGTGGTCGAAAAGCCGCTCCCGGTCATGACGGATATGACATTGAAGGTGGAAAAACGCAGCGCGTCCTGCGGACCGGCGAGCCCTTGCCGCCAGACCCAGTAGGTGGTGATCGCGATGCTGATGGCGAGAATGGCGAGGAACAACCGGACCTGGCTGTCGCGCCAGAGGGGTTTGAGGGACCCGCGCACGGCGCGCAGGTAAAGCACGAAGGGCAGGCTGCCGAGGATCATGATGACGCTCATCGCGTAATCGATGGCGGGCGAATCGAAATGGCCGACGGACTGATCGGAGGTGGAAAAGCCACCCGTGGCGATCGAGGTCATGGCGTGCGCGATGGCCTCGAAGCCGCTCATGCCAAGGCTGAAGAGCGCCACCGCGGCGATCACCGTCAAGATCACGTAGATGATCGAAATGCCGCCGGCAATCTGCGCCGCCCGCGGCAGAACCTTATCGGTTTCGAAGGCCTCCACCCGGAAAAGCTGCATGCCGCCGACCCGCAGGATAGGAAGCACGGCGACCGCCATGACGATGATGCCGATGCCGCCCAGCCACTGCAGGATGGCGCGCCACAAAAGTAGCCCAGGCGGCGCGTTGTCCAAGCCGATGATGACCGTTGACCCTGTCGTGGTGATGCCCGAGACCGACTCGAAGAAGCTGTCGACGAAACTCAGCTCCAGCTCGGAGAAACGAAAGGGCAGGGCGCCGAAGGTCGCGATCACCAGCCAAGCCAGATTGGTCATGAGAAAGGCCTGCCGCATGCTCAGTCCGCCGAGGCTGGTGTGCGTCGTCAGGACCATGGAAACGCCGGTGAACAGGGTAACGGCGGCGGCGCTGAGGAAAACCACCCAGTCCCGATGTCCGAGCGCCGCATCGACGATGGCCGGTATGATCATCGCAAGCGCGAGGATCGACAGCAACACGCCGTTGACGAAGAGAACCGGCTTCAGCTCGGTCATGCGCCCCCGTCCGGCCGATCACGCGTTCAGCAAGGCAGCGGCGCCCGGCACGCCGATCAAGGCCAGGAACTCGCGTCGGGTCGAGGCGTCGCTGCGGAAGCGGCCCAGCATTCTGCTGGTGACCATGCTGGTTCCGGGCTTGTGCACGCCGCGGGTGGTCATGCATTGGTGACTGGCCTCTATCACCACCGCCACACCCTTGGGCTGTAGGACCTCGTCTATGGCGCGGGCGACTTGCACCGTCATCTTCTCCTGGATCTGCAAGCGCCGGGCATAGGCATCGACCACGCGGGCAAGCTTCGATATCCCGACCACGCGGGACTTCGGCAGATAGCCCACGTGGGCGCGGCCGATGATCGGCGCCATGTGATGCTCGCAGTGCGACTCGAAACGGATGTCACGCAGGAGCACCATCTCGTCGTAGCCCTCCACCTCCTCGAAGGTCCGCTGCAATAGTTCCACAGGATCGACCGCATAGCCGCGAAAGAAATCCTCATAGGCCTTGACCACGCGATCCGGGGTGCCGAGCAGGCCCTCCCGGTTCGGGTCATCACCGGCCCAGCGCAGCAGCGTCTCCACCGCGGCCAGGGCATCATCGCGGCTTGGCCGCGCCACCGCCGGTTCGATCACGCCGTGGCCGGACCCGTCGGGCCGACACGGCTCGCTCGCCGTGGTAGGTTCCTCGATCACTCCGCCGATTCGGTTTGCGCTCAAGTCTTGCATCCTTGCCTGGGTCGGCCACGCGCGTCGTTCGTGGGCCGCATGGCGTCAGTTGGGGTTGATCGGCTGATATGGACTGTCGAGCGAGAAGGCCGGGATCGCGACTTCGATCATCTCGCCGCTTTCCGTGCGCATCTCGTAAGTGCCGACCATGATGCCCGAGGGTGTGGAAAGGGGCGTACCGCTTGTGTACTCGAAGCTTTCACCGGGCTTCAGCGTCGGTTGTTCGCCGACCACGCCCGGTCCCTTGACCTCCTGCAGGCGGCCCAGGGAATCGGTGATCTGCCAATGTCTGTTCAAGAGCTGGACCGACGTCGGCCCCATGTTGAGGATTTCCACTTGATAGGCCCAGACGTAATGATCGTCCACGGGCGTCGACTGCTCCTCGAGATAGATCGGTTTGACGGTCACGCGGATCGAATTGGTGGTCTCGCTGTACATGCTTGGCGGATCCTCGAGTCCTGGGCTTGGCGTTCCCTTTCATTTCGACCAGTCTAGCTTGCTTCGGTCGGCTTTTCAAAGCGCCGCTGTCCGGTATTTCCGGAAGGTTCATGGCGATCGCGGAGGCGTCGAGCGCGCTTGCCGTGGTGGCGAAACTTGCTAATCTGCGCTGAGAGCGCGGGGTGACGTTCGGCGGGTGTAGCTCAGTGGTAGAGCAGTAGCTTCCCAAGCTACGTGTCGAGGGTTCGATTCCCTTCACCCGCTCCAGCCCTCCCGCGACCCTTGGCTCTTGGCGGATGACGCGAACGGACTAAAGAACGGCCCTGGCGAGCAAGCCCCGGGCCGCCGTGCCTGTCATTTGGCGCGACGGCGCGAGAATGATCTTCCGCCACGGGGAGCACGAAAGGCCATGGACCAGCGCCAAGGATACCGCTTCAAGAAACTCCTGGTCGCCAATCGCAGCGAGATCGCCATTCGCGTGATGCGCGCGGCGAGCGAGCTTGGCATTGCCACGGTCGCGATCTTCTCGCACGAGGACCGCTTCGCCCTGCATCGCTTCAAGGCGGACGAGGCCTACCTCGTGGGCGAGGGACGTGAGCCCGTGCAGGCGTACTTGGATATCGCCGATATCATTCGCGTGGCCCGCGAGGCGAAGGTCGATGCCATCCACCCCGGCTACGGGTTCCTCTCCGAGAGCCCAGAGTTCGCCGAGGCCGTAGCGGCGGCCGGGATCACCTTCATCGGGCCGCGACCCGAGGTCATGCGTCTTCTGGGCTCCAAGGTCGAGGCCCGCGAGCTGGCCGTCAAGGCAGGGCTCGCCGTCATGCCGGCAACCGGCCCCTTGCCCACCGACGAGACCAGGGCCCGCGCCCTTGCCGAGGAGATCGGCTTTCCGGTCATGGCCAAGGCGAGTTGGGGCGGCGGTGGGCGCGGCATGCGGATCATCGCGAGCGTGGATGATCACGCCGCGCAGGTCGCCGCCGGGCGCCGCGAGGCCAAGGCCGCCTTCGGCAAGGACGAGATCTTTCTGGAAAAGCTCGTGCGGCGTGCGCGCCATGTCGAGGTGCAGCTCTTGGGCGACCACCACGGCAATCAGGTCCATCTCTTCGAGCGCGACTGCTCGATGCAGCGCCGTAACCAGAAGGTCGTCGAGCGTGCGCCGGCACCCTATCTGGACGAGGGCGCGCGTCGAGAGCTTTGCGCGCAGGCGGTACGCCTGGCCCAAGAGGTCGGTTACGAAAATGCCGGCACGGCCGAATTTCTCATGGATGTCGACAGCGGCCAGATCTATTTCATCGAGGTCAACCCGCGCATTCAGGTCGAGCACACGGTGAGCGAAGAGGTCACCGGCGTCGACATCGTCAAGGCGCAGATCAGGATCGCCGAGGGTGCGGCCATCGACTCGCCTGAAAGCGGCGTGCCGTCGCAAGGGGAGATCCAACTGAACGGCCATGCGCTTCAGTGCCGCATCACCACCGAGGA
>JBFELD010000038.1:0-10751 GCA_041552375.1 Kiloniellaceae bacterium
CGGGGCGATCGGGTTCATTGCGGCGCTTTCCGCCATGTTGCTTTGGGGCACGGGCGGCAGTGACATACCGTTCTCGGGCGTGATGAAGCTGATGAAATGGTATCCGCTCCTGACGCTGCCGATGTTCATTTTTATGGGCTACGTCCTGTCGGAATCCAGGATCGCCGACGACCTTTACAAGATGTTCCACGTCTGGATGGGCCCGGTCAGAGGCGGTCTGGCGATCGGCACGATCGGACTGATGGTGCTCGTCTCCGCAATGAACGGTCTGTCTGTCGCCGGCATGGCGATCGGCGCGACCATCGCCCTGCCGGAACTGCTCAAGCGCGGCTATGACAAGGTGATGGTGACAGGGGTTATTCAGGCGGGCTCGTCGCTTGGAATTCTCGTGCCACCATCTGTCGTACTGGTGCTTTACGCCCTGATATCGCGACAGCCCGTCGGACAGCTTTGGCTTGCCGGTGTCCTGCCCGGCTTGATGATGGCCGCACTGTTCATCGTCTACATTTACGTACGCTGCAGGATCCAACCCTCGCTCGGTCCGCCGCTGGCGGAAGATGAGCGCGACGTGTCCCTGGGCGAAAAGCTACGACTTCTCCGCGCCGGGCTGCTGCCGTTGGGAATATTCGCCGCAATGATGGTGCCCTTCGTCAACGGTTGGACCTCGCTGGTGGAGAGCTCGGCCATCGGCGCCATGACGGCGTTTGTGGCCGCGATCCTGAAGGGCCGGATGACGCGAAAGGTCTTTGAGGTATCGGTACGTCAGACCCTGGCGATTTCCTGCATGTTCATGTGGATCATCCTGGCCGCCACCGGCTTTGGCGCCGTCTTCGATGGGCTGGGCGCGGTGCGCGCGATCGAGAACCTTTTTATTGGGCAGATGCACCTGGATCCCTGGATGATCCTCATTCTGATGCAATTGTCCTTCATCGTGATGGGCACGTTTCTTGATGACACCGCGATGCTGGTGATCGTTGCGCCGCTTTACGTTCCGCTGGTCGATCTGCTGGGCTTCAACCTCATCTGGTACGGTGTCCTCTACACGATCACCACCCAGATCGCTTATATGACGCCGCCTTTTGGCTACAACCTATTCCTCATGCGAGCGATGGCCCCACCCGAGGTAAGCCTGCGCGATATCTACCGGTCCATCACCCCGTTCGTCTTCGTAATGATCCTGGCGCTGACCCTGGTCATGATGTTCCCACAAATCGCGATGTGGCTGCCAAACTATGTCTATGGAAAGTAGGCTCAATGGGTCTCTAAAAGAAGCCAAGACGTTCAACCAACCAAAGGGAGAGAGTAGATGACGAAAAAACGTAAACCGACGACAAGGCGCAAGTTTCTAACCACGGCCGCCACCGGCGCGACGGTGGCGGCGGCGGCGTCCAGCCTTGCGGCACCCGCAATCGCGCAGTCGAAGATCAAGTGGCGGCTGCAAACCTACGCCGGCCCCTCCTTGGGCGAGCATGTGATCAAGCCCGCCATCGACAGCTTCAATAAGATCGCCGGCGACCAGATGGAGATCGAGCTGTTCTATTCCGATCAGCTTGTGCCCACGGGCGAACTTTTCCGGGCGATGCAAAAAGGCACGATCGACGCGGTTCAGAGTGACGACGACTCCATGGCCTCGCCGACCGACGTCACCGTCTTCGGCGGTTACTTCCCCTTTGCGTCGCGCTATTCGCTCGACGTGCCGGTGCTCTTCAACCAGTACGGCCTCAACGAGATCTGGGATGCGGAGTATTCCAACCTCGGCGTCAAGCATATTTCGGCCGGGGCCTGGGACCCCTGCCACTTTGCCACCAAGGATCCGATCCACAGTCTGGAGGATCTCAAGGGCAAGCGCGTCTTTACCTTCCCCACCGCGGGTCGTTTTCTGAGCCAGTTCGGCGTGGTTCCCGTGACGCTTCCCTGGGAAGACATCGAGGTCGCCGTGCAAACCGGTGAACTCGACGGTGTCGCTTGGTCGGGCATCACCGAGGACTACACGGTCGGTTGGGCCGATGTGACCGATTATTTCCTGACCAATAACATTTCGGGCGCTTGGGCCGGCTCGTTCTTTGCCAACATGGACCGCTGGAATGAGCTTCCCGACCACCTGCGCGAGCTTTTGAAGGTCTGCATGGACCAGAGCCACTATTACCGTCAGTGGTGGTATTGGGGTGGCGAAGCCTCGTTGCGCGTGAACGGCACGAAGATGAAACTGACGTCGATTCCCGATGAGGAATGGGCACAGGTCGAAGCCGCTGCCGTGAAGTTCTGGGATGAAATCGCCGCCGAGTCCGAGACCAAGAAGAAGGTCGTGGACATCATCAAGCTGTACAACGCGGATATGCAGAAGGCCGGGCGTCCCTATCGCTACGGGTGATCCCGATCCAAAGGTTTGGTCCTTGTACAGGGCCAGACCGTCTAAGTCAGTATGACACCGACCCTCCGCTCCAGTGCCGCCTATGCCTGGAGCGGAGGCTTGGGGGAACCTGTTGTTTTACTCGGGCCAGGATAAATGATGACGATGAACGGATTGCTCGATCTGGACACCCTGCGCGGCCTCGTCGAGCGAGGCGACGTCGACACGGTGATCGTCTGCTTTCCCGACATGCAGGGCCGGCTCATGGGAAAGCGTGTCACCGGGCACTTCTTCCTGGAAAGCGTGGTCGAGGAGACCCACGCCTGCAACTACCTGCTGGCAGCCGACATGGATATGGAGCCGGTGCCCGGCTACAAGGCCGCCTCCTGGGACAAGGGGTACGGCGACTTCACCTTGAAACCGGATATGGCGACCCTGCGGCGCACGCCCTGGCTGGAGGGCACGGCCTTGGTGTTGGCCGACGTCCTGGACCATCACGGGCATCCAGAATCACACGCGCCGCGCAACGTTCTAAAAAAGCAGCTGGCGCGCCTGGAAGAGCGCGGTTGGCGCGCCATGATGGGCTCGGAGCTCGAGTTCTACGTCCTGAACGAGACCTACGAGGAGGCCCGCGCCAAGGGCTACCGCAATCTCGACCACGCCGGCTGGTACATCGAGGACTATCACATCTTCCAGACGACCAAGGAGGAAGGCCTCATCCGGGCGATCCGCAACCACATGGACGCGGCCGGGATCCCGGTCGAGGTTTCCAAGGGCGAATGGGGCCCGGGTCAAGAGGAGATCAATTTCAAGTACGCCGAAGCGCTGGAGATGGCCGACCGGCATGTGATCTACAAGAACGGCGCCAAGGAGATCGCCTTCCTCCAGGGCAAGGCCGTCAGCTTCATGGCCAAACCCGACTACGAACTGGCCGGCAACAGCTGTCACATCCACTCATCGCTCTGGGACGCCAAGACGGACCAGCCGCTGTTCCACCACGCGGGCGACGACCTCGGCATGTCGACGCTCTTCAAGCACTACCTGGCCGGGCTGGTCACGGTGGGACGTGAGCTGACCTATTGCCTGGCGCCCTACGTCAACTCCTACAAGCGCTTTCAGGCCGGCTCCTTCGCGCCGACCAAGCTGGGCTGGAGCCTGGACAACCGCACGGCCGGTTTCCGCATCGTCGGCGCCGGCAAGGGCACACGGGTCGAGTGCCGCATCCCGGGCGCCGATGCCAATCCCTACCTCGCCTTCGCCTCCATCATCGCCGCCGGGCTCTATGGTATCGATAACGAGCTGGAGCCGCCCAAGATCTACCAGGGCAACATCTATGAGGCCAAGCGCGTGCCGGACGTGCCGAAGACGCTGCGCGAGGCACTCGACCGCTTCGCCAAGTCCAAGGTGCTGCGCGCCGCCTTCGGTGACGACGTGGTCGAACACTACCTCCACGCCGGCGAGTGGGAGCAGCTCGAATACGACCGGCGGGTGACCGACTGGGAGCTTGTCCGCGGCTTCGAGCGGGCGTAAGAACCGCGGGCGGTGGAAAGAGATATCGGGGAACGGGCTCATGGCTGATACCTTGCAATGCATCACGCCCGTAGACGGCAGCGTCTACGTGGAACGGCCCCTGGCTGGTCCGGCCGACATCGATGCGGCACTCACGCGCGGGCGCGAGGCGGCCGCCGCCTGGCGGCACGTCCCGCTGGCCCGGCGGCAGGAGCTCTGCAGCCGCGCCGTCGACGCCTTCGTCGCCAAGAAGGCCGAGATCGCCGAGGAGATTTCCTGGCAGATGGGCCGGCCCGTCTCGCAGGCCCCCGGCGAGGTCGCCGGCTTCGAGGAGCGGGCCCGCTACATGATCGAGATCGCGCCCCAGGCGCTGGGCGATGTCGAGCCCGAGGCCAAGGACGGCTTCACCCGCTTCGTGCGTCGTGAGCCGTTGGGTCTGGTGTTCGTCATGGCGCCCTGGAACTATCCCTACCTGACCGCCGTCAACTCCATCATTCCGGCGATCATGGCCGGCAATGCCGTGGCGCTGAAGCACTCAGCCCAGACACCACTCTCAGCCGAGCGCTTCGCCCAAGCCTTCGCCGAAGCGGGCCTGCCCGAGGGCGTCTTTCAGTACCTGCATCTGGGCCACGCCGACGCGCTCTCCGTGATCGGTGATCCCCGCGTCGATTTCGTCGCCTTCACCGGCTCGGTCGAGGCCGGGCACAAGGTGCAGTCCGCCGCCGCGCAGCGCTTCATCGGCACGGGGTTGGAGCTCGGCGGCAAGGATCCGGGCTACGTGCGCGCCGACGCGGACATCGACCACGCCGTTGCGACCCTGGTCGACGGTGCCTTCTTCAACTCGGGCCAGTCCTGTTGTGGCATCGAGCGCATCTATGTCCAAGGTCAGGTCTTCGATGCCTTCATCGAGCGCGCGGTCGCGCTCACCCGGCAGTATCGTCTGGGCAATCCGTTGGAGGCCGAGACGACCCTCGGCCCGATGGTGCGCGCCTCGGCCGCCGCCTTCGCGCGCGAGCAGGCGCGCGAGGCCGTGGGCGCCGGCGCCGAAGCCCTGATCGATCCGACGGACTTCCCGGCCGATGCCGAGGGCTCGCCTTACATGGCTCCGCAGATCCTGATCGGGGTCGACCATTCCATGCGGATCATGACGGAGGAGACCTTCGGCCCCGTGGTCGGGGTCATGCGGGTGGCAGGCGACGAGGAGGCCATCGCCCTCATGAACGACAGCGACTTCGGTCTGACAGCCGCGATCTTCACCCGCGATGCGGACGCGGCTTTGGAGATCGGCGCCAGGGTCGAGGCCGGAACCTGGTTCATGAACCGCTGCGATTATCTTGATCCCGCGCTCGCCTGGACCGGGGTCAAGGATTCGGGCCGCGGCTGCACCCTCAGCCGCGTCGGCTACGAGCAGCTGACCCGCCCCAAATCCTTCCACCTCAAGACCGCGCTCTAGTAGCCAAGCACAGGGGACGAGCGACATGGCGCAGCTCACCGGCACCTGGAACTACCCGACTAAGATGCTTTTCGGTCCCGGCCGCATCGCCAAGCTGGCCGATGCGTGCCGTAGCGTTGGCATGACACGGCCGCTGCTGGTCACCGACCCGGGGCTGGCGAAGCTCCCCATGGTGGAAAACGCCGCGGCGGCCAATGAGGCCGCGGGCCTTCCGACCGAGGTCTTCTCCGACGTCAAGGCCAACCCGGTCGGGCAGAACGTCGGCGACGGCGTCGAGCGGTTTCGTGCCGGCGGCCACGACGGAGTGATCGCTTTCGGCGGCGGTAGCGGCATCGACGCCGCCAAGGCCATCGCGCTGATGGTGGGTCAAAGCCGGCCGCTGTGGGACTTCGAGGATGTGGGCGACAACTGGACCCGCGCCGATGCCGCCGGCATCGCCCCCATTGTCGCCGTGCCGACCACCGCCGGCACCGGCTCGGAGGTCGGGCGCGCCTCGGTCATCGTGCAGGAGGAAAGCCACACCAAGAAGATCATCTTCCACCCCGACATGTTGCCGCGGGTCGTCGTCTCCGACCCTGAGCTGACCGTCGGCCTGCCGGCCCACATCACGGCGGCCACAGGCATGGATGCGCTGGCCCATTGCTTCGAGGCTTACTGCGCGCCGGGCTATCACCCCATGGCCGACGGCATCGCGGTGGAAGGCATGCGACTGGTGCGCGAGTGGCTGCCGCGTGCGGTGGCCGAGGGCGGCGACATCGAGGCCCGCGCCAACATGTTGGCCGCCGCCTCCATGGGGGCCACCGCCTTTCAAAAGGGCCTTGGCGCCATTCATTCCCTGAGCCACCCCATCGGCGCTCTCTACGACACCCACCACGGCCTCACCAACGCCGTCGTCATGCCCTACGTCATGGCCCACAACCGCCCGGCGATCGCCGAGCGCATGGAGAGGCTTGCCGCCTATATCGGGCTCGACCAGCACTCTTTTGCAGGGGTCATGGACTGGGTGCTGCAGCTTCGTGACTTGCTCGATATCCCGCCGACCCTCGCCGCCCTCGGTCTCGACGACACGCGGGCAGAAGAGATTTGCGAGGCCGCGGCCGTCGATCCCACGGCGCCGACGAATCCCGTCACCTTGGAGCCCAAGATCCTCCGGGCCATGTTCGACGATGCGCTCGCCGGCCGTATCGCTTAAGAGACCGGCCTAATTTTATTTCCAGAAGCCGCATCCCAAGGGTTCCATCCGAACCCGGGGCGCGGCCAATTTTTCCGCTTCGAACTATTTTTCAACAACCTGCGATCGGGCGTTGAATCCGATCTGCTAATGGCAAAGATTTCTTAATGAAGCACGACCAGAATGGGACAGGGACCGGGCAATGCTCAAAGCCTCGGCGGATCAAATGCCTCTATTCGATCATCATGAATTCGACGGCCACGAAGAGGTGGCTTTTTGCCACGACGCGGCCAGCGGCCTGAAAGCCATCATCGCCATTCACAACACCAATCTCGGCGCCGCCCTCGGCGGTTGCCGGATGTGGCCTTACGCCAATGAGGACGAGGCGCTGACCGATGTCCTGCGCCTGTCCAAGGGCATGACCTACAAATCGGCGCTGGCGGGTCTCGCCTTCGGCGGTGGCAAGGCGGTGATCCTGGGCAATCCCAAGCGCGACAAGAGCGAGGCCTTGTTCCGGGCGATGGGCCGCTTCGTCGGCTCTCTGGGCGGGCGTTACATCACCGCCGAGGACGTCGGCATCAAAGTAGCCGATGTCGAGACCATGGGCGAGGAGACCGACTTCGTCGCCGGCGTGCCCCAAAAAGGCTCCGGCGATCCGGGTCCGGCCACGGCTTACGGCGTCTTCACAGGCTTGAAAGCAGCCGTGCGTCACAAGCTGGGCCGCGACGACCTCTCGGGCGTCACCGTGGCGATCCAGGGCCTGGGCTCGGTCGGCTATCGCCTGGCCGAGCACCTGGCGGGCGAGGGTGCTGTCCTCGTCGTCTCCGACATCGATGCCAAGGCCGTCGAGCGCGCGGTGGGCGAGCTCGGCGCCCAGGCGGTCGCACCCGCGGCCATCTATGAGAGCCAGGCCGAGGTTTTCGCGCCCTGCGCTTTGGGTGGTGTGATCAACGACGAGACACTGCCCCGACTGAAAGCCAAGATCGTCGCCGGCTCGGCCAACAACCAGCTTGCCGAACCGCGTCACGGCAAGGCGCTGATGGAGACGGGGATCCTCTACGCACCCGACTACGCGATCAACGCCGGCGGCATCATCAACATCAGCCACGAAGGCCCCGACTACGATCAGGCCAAGGCTTTCGCCCACGTTGCGCGGATCGGCGAGACCCTGGAGGAGATCTTCCGCCTGGCCGAGGTCAACCGGGTCACCACCGACGCCGCGGCCGACGAGATCGCGGAGCGCCGCTTCCACGGTGCCGCGCGGCATCCCACCGTCGCCGCCTGATCTCGAATAAGATCAAACCGGCAGGCCTTCCTCCAGCGACATCAGCGAGGCGTTGCCGCCAGCCGCCGTGGTATCGACGGAGAGTGTCTTTTCGGTCGCGAAGCGATGCAGATAGCGCGGCCCGCCCGCCTTGGGGCCGGTCCCCGACAGGCCCTGTCCGCCGAAGGGCTGGACGCCCACCACCGCACCGATGGTGTTACGGTTGACGTAGGCATTACCCACGGCCAGGCGGCGATGGATATGCTCTACGGTCGTATCGATGCGGCTGTGAATGCCGAGCGTGAGGCCATAGCCGATCCCATTTATCGCGTCCAAAACGTGCTCTAGCCGATCCGCGGCAAAGCGCACGACGTGCAGGACCGGACCGAAAACCTCGCCCTGAAGGCGATCCAAACCATCGATCTCGAAGGCTACAGGTGCCACGAAGGTGCCATGCTCACAGCCTTCGCCGAGCGGCGTGCGGCAGACCAGACGGGCTTCGTGCTCCATGCGTTTGATATGGCCCTCGAGCATCGCCTTGGCCTCCTCGTCGATGACCGGACCCACATCGGTCGCGAGCCAGGCCGGATCACCGACACGCAGCTCTTCCATGGCGCCCGAGAGCATGGTCAACATCTTGTCGGCCACATCGGCCTGGAGGAACAGCACGCGGCAGGCCGAGCAGCGCTGCCCAGCGCTCTGGAAGGAGGAGACCAGGACGTCGCGCACAACCTGCTCGGGCAAGGCCGTCGAGTCCACCAGCATGGCGTTCTGACCGCCAGTCTCGGCGATCAGCGGAACGATCGCCCCGTCGCGCTCGGCCAGCGCGCGGTTGATCAGCTTCGCCGTCTCGGTCGAGCCGGTGAAGGCGACCCCGGCGATGCGCCGGTCACCGACCAGCACGGGGCCCAGCTCCTCGCCGGCACCGGGTAGGAGGTGGAGGACGTCCGGTGGCACCCCGGCCTCGTGCATCATCCGCACCGCCTCGCTGGCGATCAGGCCGGTCTGCTCGGCCGGCTTGGCGATCACCGCGTTGCCGGCGGCCAGCGCCGCCGTGATCTGGCCGGTGAAGATGGCGAGCGGAAAGTTCCAGGGACTGATGCACAAAAAGACGCCGCGGCCGTGCAGCGCGATCTCGTTATGCTCCCCGGTCGGGCCCGGCAAGCTCACGGGTCCCGCGAAATCGTGGCGCGCCCGCAAGGCATAGTAGCGGCAGAAATCGACCGCCTCGCGCACCTCGGCCAGCGCGTCGTTCATCGTCTTGCCAGCCTCGCGCACGCACAGCGCCATCAAGTCGGTCGAGCGCGCCTCCATCAGGTCCGCCAGACGCTCCAAGCAAGCGGCGCGATCCTCGGCCGGCGTCGCGTCCCAGTCCCAAGCCACCTTGGCCGCGCGCGACAAGGCATCGCGAGCCTGTGCCGCGTCGGCCCAGGCCACCTCGCCCACCTGCCTGCGATGGTCGGCGGGATCGACGACGGCGCGCGGAGTGCCGCCCGAAGCCTTGCCCCCAACGATGGGACCGCCGTGCCAGGCCTTGCCGGCGGCCGCCTCCATCGCCTCCCCCAGCGGCACGACGACGTTCACATCGGTCAAGTCCATCCCCTCGGAGTTGCGGCGCGCCTCGCCGAAAAGCCGCGCCGGAAGCGGGATGCGCGGGTGGGGGATCTCCTCCAACTCGCGCACCTTGACGACCGGGTCGGCGACGATCTCGGCGACCGGCAGCTTTTCATCCTGAATGCGGTTGACGAAGGAGGAATTGGCGCCGTTCTCCAAGAGCCGGCGCACGAGGTAGGCGAGCAGATCCTCGTGGCTACCCACCGGGGCATAGATGCGGCACGCGACGTTCAGCTTCTTCGGGCCGACGACATCCTTATAGAGAACCTCGCCCATGCCGTGCAGGCGTTGGAATTCGAAGTCGCGGCGCTCACCCGCCATCTCCAGCACCGTGGCGAGCGAGTGGGCGTTGTGGGTAGCGAACTGGGGATAGAAGGCCTTCGGCGACGCCATCAGCTTTTTCGCGACCGCCAGATAGGAAACGTCGGTCGAGACCTTGCGGGTGAAGACGGGATAGCCCTCGAAGCCCAGTTCCTGGGCATGCTTGACCTCGGTGTCCCAATAGGCGCCCTTGACCAGGCGCACCATGAGCCGGCGGCCGTGACGCTCTGCCATATCGGCGAGGAAGTCGACGACGGCGCCGCCGCGCTTCAGATAGGCCTGCGCGGCCAAGCCGAAACCGTCCCAGCCTTTCAGCGCCGGCAGGCCCGAGACCGCCTCGATGACATCCAGCGAAAGGTCGAGCCGGTCGGCTTCCTCGGCATCGACGGTGAGGCCGATATCCACGTCGTGCGCGGCCTCGGCCAAAGCCTCAAGGCGCGGCAGCACCTCGCCCAACACCCGATCGCGTTGGTTGAACTCATAGCGCGGGTGGAGCGCCGAGAGCTTGACCGAGATACCCGGCGCTTCGATCGGCCCGCGCCCGGCCGCCGCCTTGCCGATCGCCTCGATGGCCTCGCGGTAGGCTTTGAAATAGCGCTCGGCATCGGCCATGGTGCGCGCCGCCTCGCCCAGCATGTCATAGGAATAGCGGTAGCCCTTGGCCTCGTCGGAGCGCGCGCGGTCCAAGGCCTCGCGGATGGTCCGTCCCATGACGAATTGGCGCCCGAGGATGCGCATGGCCTGGGTGACGGCGGTGCGGATCACCGGCTCGCCGGATTTACGCACGAGGGCTTTCAGGATCTGCCCCAGGTCGCGCTCGGCCCGCTCATCGAAAGAGACGACGCGGCCGGTCAGCATCAAGGCCCAGGTCGAGGCGTTTACGAAGAGGGACTCGCTGTGGCCGAGATGGGCCTGCCAATCGGCCTCGGCGATCTTGTCGGCGATAAGCTTGTCGACGGTCTCGGCGTCCGGCACCCGCAGCCAGGCCTCGGCCAGGCACATGAGGACCACGCCCTCGCGGCTGGACAGCTCGAACTCGGAGAGGAAGGCATCCTGACCCCCCTGGCCC
>JBFELD010000039.1:0-10677 GCA_041552375.1 Kiloniellaceae bacterium
CGTAGCGCTGATAGTTGGTGAAAAGCACGAAGCGCTGAAAGAAATCGGGGGACGTGCCGGTGTAGTGGGTCAGGCGGACCAGTGAATAGTCGGCGCGCTCGGCCTCGAAGAGAGCCAGCGGCCGGGGCCGCCCGGCGCCCGCGTCCTCCACATAGGTGCCATTGGCGATCGAGTCGTCGATGCAGGCGATGTTCGGTACGGGAAAGTGTCGCCGCAGCTCGTCGCTCAGGGCCGCGTCCAGGCCCATCTCCGCGGCCTCGACGACGAATGGCAAGGGGATCGGCCCGTCGGCGACGCCGACCACGACCGGCTGCGCGTGGCTGTTCATAATCAAGGCGAGCTGATCGAGATAGTAGCTCGCGAACAGGTCCGGGCGGGTCAAGGTGGTCCCGAACGTGCCCGAGGCAGGGAGCGTGCCGTAGGCCCGGGAGATCGGCGCATCGAAAGCCTCGGCATCCACGGTGATGCCGACGTAAGGATAGCCGGCACCTCTCAGATCGGGTTTGCGTCCATTGCGCACGAAATCGTCGAGCGCGCCACAAATCTTGGCGACACTGGCCTCGTAGATCTCGGTGATGCGGTCCAACGCCCGCGCCGGGTCGGTAAAACTTTGCAGGTCGCTGACCCGCCCATGCACCGGTAAATCCATGACGTCTCGCTTTTCGGCCTGATATCACCTCAAGCCAGCAGTTTATCACGAGTCGCCCGGGAGCAGGCAGTGAATGATCCAAAATACGCAAGGGCCGCTCCCGGATCGCGAGGCGGCCCTTCGAATTTTTAGGGAGTTCCGATTAGACGACCGACTCGATCCACTCGAGCAGCTGGTTCTTGGGCAGAGCGCCAACCTTGGTCGCGGCGACCTGGCCGTCCTTGAACAGAATCAAGGTCGGAATGCCGCGCACGCCGTATTGCTGGGGCGTGTGCGGGTTGTCGTCGATGTTGAGCTTGGCCACGGTCAGGCGCCCGTCCATCTCGGTGGAGATCTCTTCCAAAGCCGGCGCGATGATCTTGCAAGGCCCGCACCATTCGGCCCAAAAATCGACCAGGACCGGCACCTGCGACTCCAGGACATCGGTCTTGAAACTACTATCACTCGTACTCGTCGTCATGTCCGTTCCCTCTTTATCGACACCGCGGCAACCCGACGGGACGTCGTATCCCCATGCCGGCTCAATGTAGGGAGCACCCCCCCACCGCGTCAAGGCGCCGCCTGCGCCAAAGCCGATTCGCCCAACCGCATGACCCGCGGTCCAACCGTCCAGAGCAAAAAGCACTCGATCCGCCGACCTGGATAGATCCGCCGCAGAACGGCTTGGTACGAAGCCATCTGCCGCAGGTAAACAATCGGCACCTCGCTTTCGGTCTCCGGTGGGGGGCGATTGGTCTTGTAGTCGATCACGATTACGGAGTTGTCTGTCACCACCAGGCGGTCGACCTGACCGGAGACCACCCGCGGGCCCTCGCGGCCCTCGATCAATCCGACCAACGGCACCTCAGCGCGACTACCGGGGCCGAAAATCTCCGCCAGACCGGGATCGTTCAGAACCGCTTCGGTCTCCGCGATCATGGGCTCGATCTGCGTTGCCGCGTCGCCCTCGAACGAAGGCTCCAGAAAACGCCGGGCCGCCTCGCGCCGGCGGTCCTCCGCAAGGTCGGGGAGATACTGCAACAGTCGATGGATCGCCAGCCCCCGTTGGAAGCGCCGCTCGCCCGTCGCGCTCAACGGCGACATCAAGGCCGGTTCGGATGTCGCCGGGCGAGAGGGCTGGAGGGGCGTCGGTGGGCTGGGTTCGACCGGCGCGGCAACTCCCGCCCAGGGCGGCAAGGGTTCAGCTTTAGCCGCCTGGGATGCCGGGGCACAAGCCTCGACACCGGCACCGTCCGGCGTCATCTCCGACCCGCCCAACCGATAGCGGCGGCCTTGTCCTTCTGCGGGCTCGGCGGCGTCAATCTCGTCCGCCAGCACGTCGAGCTTCGCACCTCTTTCCTCCAAGCGCTCCAGCCCGCGTGCCACCAGGTCATACCAGCTGACCGCTTTGCCGGCGCGGCCACCGCGCCACCCGCAGACATAGAGCTGATCCTGGGCACGGGTCATGGCGACATAGAGGAGGCGGCGATATTCCTCCTCCTGCCGACGCTGCCACACCTCGCGGGCCTCGGCGACGAAGGGCACCTCGTACTCCTTGCCGAGCGACCAGACCGGCAATCCGTTCCCACGCGGCGGCCAGAGAAGGCCTTTCGGCCCGATCGGCGCCTGTGTGGTGTCCGGCAGGAGGACCACCGGCGCCTGAAGGCCCTTGGCGCCATGCACGGTCATCACCCGCACCGCCGGCTGACCGTGTTCCATATCGCGCTTGATCTCGGTCCGGCTGGCTTCCAACCAATGCAGGAACGTCTGCAGCGAGGGACGTCCGTCGCGCTCGTGCAAGAGGGCAAGCGACAAGAATTCCTCGATGGGATCGTCCGCCTCGGGTCCCAAACGCTCGAGAATCCGGCGCCGTCCGCCGCGCGCGCCCAGCACCTCGGCATAGAATTCGAAGGGAGGAACCTCCGCGGCCCGCCGGCGCAAGGCCGAGAGATCCCGCCAAGCCGCGCTCACGGCCGGGTCGGCATCGTCACTCGCCGCGGCCGCCTCAAGCGCCTTCCAGAGATGGCCATCGCGGTTCCATGCGAGGGTGAAAAGCTGTTCCTCGCTGAGACCGACGAGAGGACCCTTCAACACGCAAGCGAGGCTGAGATCGTCCTCCGGCAAAAGCATGACGCGGCCGAGGGCGGCCAGGTCGAGGGCCGCAAGCTGCTCGGTCAGAACCATCCGGTCGACCCCGGCGACGGGAACCTCAAAGGCTTTCAGCTCGCGCACCAAGTCCTCGACGAAAGCACCCCTACGCCGAACCAGAACCAGGATATCGCCCGGGGTCATCCGCCGACCACGGGACGGCAAGAAACAGTCGGGATCCGAGACCGCCTCCGGATCACAGGTCCAGCGGTGGATCCGCCGAGCGAGATGGCGTGCCAACCTCTTGTCCGGTGGCCGGTACGCCGTCTCGGCCAGCGCGGCGGCGGCATCGATCAGCTCAGGCTCATCGTCTGGCGCGGGTATCAGAACCGGCCAGATCTCGACCGCGCCAGGCACGCCGGTTCGCACCGCCCTGTGAGTGATGTCCTCGCCGTCGAAGGTCACGCCGCGCCGGGCCTCTTCCTCCGCGAACACCGAATCTACGACTCCCAGCACGGCCTCGGTGGAGCGGAAAGAAATTTCGAGCGGCACCACATCCCACCGCCGGCCAGCGGCCTTCACCTTGTCGGCAAAGAAGGTTTGCATGGCGGCGAAGGTCGCCGGATCGGCGCGCTGAAAGGAATAGATCGACTGCTTGGCATCGCCGACGACGAAGACCGTCCGCACGATCTCGCGCGCGCCCTCGCCGGCGAAGAACTCCCCGGTAAGGGCCTGAACGACCTCCCACTGCTCGGGATTCGTGTCCTGAGCCTCGTCGATCAGCACGTGGTCGATGCCCCCGTCCAGCTTGTAGAGCACCCAGGGTGTCGCTGCCTGCCCACCCAGAAGATCGCGGACCAAGAGAATGAGATCGTCGTAGTCGAAGAGCGCCCGCGCGCGTTTGTCGGCCTCGTAAGCCTCCAGTATGGCAACGCCGATGCGCAACAACGCGGCGTTCGCCTGGGCCAGGTGGGCCGCGTTCAGCCGCCGGCGAAGCTCTTCGAGCCGACCGGCCTCGTCCTCCATTGCCGCCATTGCCTCGGGGACCGCGCTATCGGCCCCCTTGGTCAACAACTTGGCCCGGGGTCGACCCTCCTTGACCAAGAAGACGCTCTCGTAAGCCGAAAACAGGCCCAAGCGCTGCATCGCCTCCGCCTCCAGCCAGACCCGGACGGACGCTGCTTTCCGCTGCTCGGCCGCACTGCCGGCCTCGAGAGCCTCGAGGATCGGGCCCGGCCGCCGCGGGTCGACGGCCATCGCTTCCTCGAGAATACGCTCGGGCGTCTGGCCCGGGCTCGCCCCCAAATGCCTGTGGAGTGCCTCGACCGCCGCCTCACCGCCGCCGAGCTGGCGCAACGCCCTGGTCAGGCGGCTACGCTCGCCAACCAACTGACCGATCAAGCGGTCGAATGTCAGCTCATCGGCATAGGCGGCCAGAACATCCATCGCCTCGGCCAACGGGCCGCGCCGCGCCGCGGCGAAGGTGCGTTGGCGCGCCGCATCAAGCCTTTCCGCCGCCTCGCGCTCGTCCATGACCCGGCTGTGCGGCGCGACACCGGCTTCCAATGGAAAGCGCGCCAGGAGAGCCTGGCAGAAGGCGTGGATGGTCTGGATCTTCATGCCGCCCGGAGTGTCGAGCACCGTGGCGAATAGGGCCCTGGCGCGGGCGATCCGTTCGGGCGAGGGCGTCTCGCCGGTCAGCTCTTTCAATCTCGCCGCAAGCTCATCATCCTCCAGCACCGTCCAGCCGGCCAGGCTGCTGGCCAGGCGATTGGACATTTCCGCGGCCGCCGCCTTGGTAAAGGTCAGGCACAGGATCTTGTGCGGATCGTTGCCGTCCAGCAGCAAGGAAAGAACACGATCGGTCAGCACCTTGGTCTTGCCGCTGCCGGCCGACGCCGCCACCCAGACCGACGTCTCGGTCCGAATGGCCCAGCGTTGATTCTTGCCGGCCAGGACCCGGGGGGCATCCGACGTGCCGGTCACGCTTCATCCTCCCCCGAAGGCCCGGCCCATTCCCGGCTCCGTGCCAAATGGTGATAGTCGCTGTACCTGGGCGCCAGCGAGGGACGGGGCATGCTGGCATAAGGTGTGTCTTCGTGATTGAAGGCCTCTACCATCGCCGCCAAGGCATCGAGCGCACGCTCGGCCAGCTCGGAAGGCTCGCCCGGGACCGTCTTGTCCTGACCCGGCTCGCGGCCACCGCTCAGCCGCCAGAAAGCCAGCTCGCGCACCTTCCCGGCGGGGAGGGTCTCGAACCCGCCCTGTCGCAGGATCGCCGCTTCCAGTGGCAACTGGAAGGCCGGCCCGCGTTCCACCTCGGCCATGCTCGGTAAGCTGCCGGTCTTGTAGTCGATGATCCGAAACCCCTCGTCCACGAGCCTGTCTATGCGATCGGCCTTGGCCGTCAGTGTGAAGTCGCCACTGGGAAAGGCGAGTACCAAGTTCCCGGCGACCTCGGCCCAGGAGCGCGCGACTTGCCCGCGATCGCTCGCTTCCTGCGCGACCACCCAGCGCGCGATCCGCTGAAACCGTGGCCACCAGAAGGCCCAGAGACCCGGGCGGTCCGCGATGTCACGGAAAAGCTCTCGGCCGATCTCGATCAGGCGCTCCTCGGCATCGGCCGGCCAGCCTTGCGGAAAGGCCGCGACGAAGCGCTCCAAAGCACGATGGATCAGCGTGCCGCGGTCTGCCAGGGTCGGATCGGCGTCGATCGGGTCGAGTGCGCGCAGCTTCAGGATCTTGTCGGCGTAAAGGCTGTAAGGATCGCGAAACCAGGTCTCGACCCGGGTCACCGACAGGCTGCGCGGTCGCACCGCCACGGGAGGCCGCGGCGCCGGCGCCGGCGCCGGCCGCACCTCACGCGGGCGATCCAGCCTCGACGCCCAAGAGCGCCAGCGCGCCGCCTGCGCAACCGTCGGCATCTCCAATCCGAGCAAGCCCACCAATGCATCGAGCCGCAACAACCAACGGGAGGGTACGCTCGGCGAGCCCTCGTCCCGCTGCGCCCGGGTCAGGAAAACCTCCTCGGCGCTGAAAGCCTGAAGGAAGTCATGCGCGGAAAGACCGATGCGGCGCTCTGGCAAAGGCAGTCCGAAATCCGACCGCATGGGCCGGCTGAGCCACGGGCCCGGATCGCTTGGCGTCGGCCAGGTCCCCTCGTTCAAGCCACCGAGAATAACCCGATCCAGGCGCTGAAGCCGCGCCTCCAGCGGACCCAGGATGGCCAACCGCGGATGCCGGCCATAGCGCGGCCGGACCACACGCCCCTCCATCAATCCGCCGAGGAGTGCCGGATAGCTTGCCGGAGTGATGGTCATGGACGCGCGAAGGGAAGCGATCTCCGCGAAGAACGCGGCCAGGACCTCGCCCGCTTCCCCCCGCCAGAGCCTCTCCGCGCCGCTCGCGTCCGCGCTCTCCGCCAACGCCTCCGCAGCGGCCAGATGACCGCGGACCACCGCGCTCAACGCCGCGCGGGTCTCTCCCATTTCCGACGCAAAGGGCTGCAAGCGCCCTGTCAAGTCGGCCAGCCAGGCTCGCAGATCGGACGTCCTCTCCCCATCGCGCAGCACGCTCTCAAGGCCCTCGAGGCCAGGGGCGGGGCGCACGCCGCGCAGCACGGCGATCTCCAGGCGCCGCGCCAGGCGTCGAAAGTCCTCGGGCGATCGTCCGCCCGCAGTCAGGGGATGCTTGAGAAGAGCCAAAAGATGGAGCGGCGCGAAACCACTGGCCACGACCTGTGCCAACTGAAGAAGGAAGCTACCGGGTGTGGTCTTGTCGAGCGGCAAACCGGCGGAATCGTCGATATCCACCTGCCATCGCCGGAGCTCGGCCGCAACCCGGCGAGCAAGGGCGCGGTCCGGCGTCACCAGGGTCGCCGTACGCTCGGGCGTCTCCAAGGCCTCGCGCATGAGTAACGCGATCGTGCGCCCTTCCTCACCCGGGTCGGCGCAGTCGATACGGGTGATCGAGGAGAGGGCGCGCACCGCGTCCTGTCGGGAATGGACACCAGCGATCGAGCGCCAGCGAGGACTGGCCTCGGCCGGAACCAAGGCCGTTTCCACCAGACGCGCGCGCATTGTCTTGCCGGCCTCGACCACGCCCTTGGGCCAGAGCTCGACGGCGTCACGCGAACGGTCGATCCGAACCAACAAGTTCGCAAGGCCGAATTGTGGATGGGTCGGATCGGCGAGGATCTGGGTCCATAACTCGTCGTCCGCCGCCGTATCAAGGCCGGGCAGCACGACAACTCCTTGCGGCAACGCCAGCACGGCTTCGATGAGCGCGCGGGTGGCCGGAATGGAGCCCGTCGAGCCCGCGACGATCACCGGATCGGGACAGGGTTGGCGGTCCCACGCCGCGGTGCGCCGGCGCACGGCCATCGCGTGCCGTCGCGCCGGACCGATGGTACCCCGCTCGGTCTCGATGGCCGGCCACCACTCGGTGACGATGGCAAGGAAGGCGAGCGTTTGTTGCCAATGCTCGGCATAACGATCCGGCACCAGGCCGGTCAGCCGGCCGAAGTCGAGCTCCTCGGTCTCCACCTGATCGATCAGACGCGCCAATTCGCCCGCGAGAGCGAGCGCACGCTCATCACCGATCCTCTTTCCGGCCGCGCCCGCGGCCCCGGTGCCCTCCCACTTGTGGATCAGTTGGGCCAACAAAAGCCGGCGCTCCAACTCGGGCATCGCCGGCGCGGCGTCGACGGCGGCATCGCCGATAAGCGCGTCTTCGGCAAGCCCAAGGTCCTCGTCCTCGACATCGCCGAGCGGGACAAGCCGCGGCAAGACGAGGGCCTGGCCCGCCGAAGCCCTCAAAAACGCATCGCGCTGGGCGCGGCAAGCCCGCCGGGTCGGCAAGAACAGGGTGACCCGCGACAAGGCCAGCGGATCGTCACCCCAGGCCTCGATCACGCCTTCAGCCAAGCGTTCGGCGAAGGGACATCCGATGGGAATGTTGTAAAGGCCGCGAAGCCCAGGCACAGCGCAGGCTCCTCAGGGCCGGGGTGTACAGCGACGGGTCACTCTACCGGTTCCCCGATTTGATGGCGAGGTCGTGCAACGCCTCCTCGACCTCCCTCAAGGCCGCGGGCGTGCCGACATGAAACCACTGACCGTCGTGCCGCACGCCCCAAAGCCGCCCCGCCTCTTGTGCCTTGTCGAAGAGCAGATTGAGAGAGAACGGCCCGTCCGGAGCCGCGGCGAACAACCGGGGATGAAGCATCTGGATGCCGGCGAAAAGAAAAGGGGCGATCTCATGCTCCCGGCGCCGGCGCAAACTTCCGTCGGCGGACATCTTGAAGTCGCCCGCTTGCCCATCGTAGCCCACGGCGCTGACGATCGGTTGCATCATGAGCAAGGCGTCCATGTCGTCGTCGCGCCAACCCCGAACCAACCGCGAGAGCGCCGGCTCCAAGCCGTCCAGCCAGAAGACATCGCCGTTGATCACGAGAAAAGGGTCATCGCCCAACTCAGCCAGTGCGTGCTTCACACCGCCGCCGGTATCGAGGATCTCCTCCTCGCGGGAAAAGATGATGCGCGGCGACGTCCGCGCGCTCAGATGGTCTTCGATCTTCACACCCAAGTGGTGCAGGTTGACCACCGCCGCCTCGATACCGAACCTCTCGAGGTGATCGAGGATCCGGTCGAGCAGGCTGCGGCCCCTCACCTCGATCAGCGGCTTGGGCAAGGTCTCGGTCAGCGGCCGCATTCGCTTGCCGAATCCGGCGGCCAGCACCATGGCCCTCTTGGGTGGCCGGGGCCCTCGCGTCATCACGTCCTCCTTTCGTCGACCGGCGGCTCCGGCCGGCGCCGGCGCTCGGGCGGCAGAACCTCGTCGAACCAAGCCGCCGCCCCGACCAGGCCGGGATGACGAAGATTTTGCTCCAACAGCCGCCAGACACGCGGGATGTGCCGTAGATAGCCGTGCTTGCCGTCGCGCCGGCTGAGCCGGGTGAAGATACCGATGACCTTTGCCGCGCGCTGAGCGCCCAAGATCGTATAGGACAGCGTGAAGTCGTCCTGGTCCAAGGCGGGAAAAGCGGCGAGGTAACGCGCCATCATATCTTGCTCGAGGGACGGTGCGATGTCGCGGCGGGCATCCTGAAGCAGCGAGACCAGATCATAGGTAACGGGCCCGCAGAGGGCATCCTGAAAGTCCAGAACGCCACAGGCATCGATCCCGTGCCGGCCCGCGACCACCATTAGGTTGTCGACATGATAATCACGCAATACCAAGGTGCTGGGCACCTTGCATGCGGCCGGCCACAGCGCCCGCCAGGCCTCAAGGTAGCGCTCTCGTTCCGCGCCCGGAATGGGACGGCCCGCCACCGCCTCGAACGTCCAATCCGTCAGCAGCAGGGCCTCTTCTTCCAACCGTCCATGGTCGTAGGGTGGAAGTCCGCCACCGTCTGCGGGCGCGCGGCGGTGCAAGGCAATCAAGAGATCGGTCGCCAACTCGTAAAGGTGCCTCTCGTCGGCGCCGTCGGCGAGGGCCCGGGTGAAGGTCGTATCGCCCAGGTCCTCCAGCAACAAGAAGCCCGCATCGAGATCCAAGGCGAGCGATCGCGGCGCCGTCAACCCAAGGTCCAGCAGCAGTGTCTGCACCCGCTGAAAGGCCGCGACGTTCTCCATCGGCGGCGGCGCATTCATCAGTACGGCCGAGGCATCCTCCTTGCTCAGACGCTCATAGGTGCGAAAGGAGGCGTCGGCGGCGAGCGGCCGGCAATCGGCATCCGCCCATCCGGCCGCGGCCAGAAATTCGGCACGCCGGCGCGCGCGATCAGTCATGGCCGAAAACCTCGGCCAGACGCCGGCACCACGCGCCATGGCCAACGAGCGTCACCCTACGTGCTTTCCCGTCGTCGCTATAGGCCAAGCGCAGGTCGAGCCGTTCGGCAGGCAGCAAGGTTCCCATGCGTTCCGGCCATTCGACCAGCGTGATCCCATCCGCCAGTGCCTCCTCGAGACCAAGCTCGTGGATATCTTCCGGCCGGTCGACCCGATAGAGATCGAAATGCCAGACATCGGCCGGCAGCCGGGAATAGGTTTGCACCAAGGTGAAAGTCGGGCTTGGAACCTCCTCGTCCCCGCCGCGGACACCCGAAGGCGCCGGCAGGGCCCTGATCAGGGCACGCGCGAAAGACGTCTTGCCGCTGCCCAGGTCTCCCCACAAGGCGACGACATCTCCTTTGCCGACGAGCGGCGCCAGCTTGCGGGCGAGATGCCGGGTCGCCATCTCGTCCGGCAGGTCCAGGCAGACCTCGCACGCCGCCGCATCCACCTTTGTCATGGGAGCCTTTTACCGCCCGCTCCTGTCGCCGGCAACCGCCACGGCCGGAGACAAAGAAATCCTTGAAACGCTCCCGGGCAACCGTCACCTTACGCGACCTTCGGGGTATCGCGCAGACCGCGCGCCAAGGGGTTGACGGCGCAGGGATCTACAAGAGGAGAGGCGATGGCCGATCACGAAACCGACGTCGTGATCGTGGGTGCCGGCCCGGTGGGGCTGTTCGCGGTCTTCGAGTGCGGGATGCTGAAGATCCGGACCCATGTCATCGACGCCCTCGATTTCATCGGCGGCCAGTGTGCCGCGCTCTACCCGGAAAAACCGATCTACGACATCCCGGGCTACCCTACCATCGACGCCCAGGACCTTGTCGCGCGTCTCGCCGAGCAAGCGGCCCCCTTCGACCCGGCCTATCATCTGGGTGCGCGGGTCGAAACGGTGCGCCGCCTGGGCGATGCCGCTTGGCAGGTCGAAACAGCCGCCGGCACGCGCATCGATTGCCGCGCCATCATGATCGCCGCCGGATCGGGCGCCTTCGGCCCCAACCGACCGCCGATCCCCGATATCGAGGACTATGAAGGCCGGTCAGTCTTTTATCTGGTGCGACGGCGCGAAGACTTCCGCGGCAAGCGCGTCGTCATCGCCGGCGGCGGAGATTCCGCCGTTGACTGGGC
>JBFELD010000040.1:0-10636 GCA_041552375.1 Kiloniellaceae bacterium
CTGCAAAGCGCCCCTTGGCACACGGTCGACTGCAAGCACTACGGCGTGCCCTACCAATGGGGCTCGAACGTCTTGATGTACAACACCACCGCCTTCAAGGCGGCACCGGCGAGCTGGGACGTGGTGTTCGAGGAAAAGACGCTCGACGACGGCAAATCCAACAAAGGACGGGTCCAGGCCTTCGACGGCCCCATCTACATCGCCGATGCCGCCCTTTTTCTGATGCATCACAAGCCCGAGCTGGGCATCAAGGACCCCTACGAGTTGAACGAGGAGCAGTTCGCGGCATCGTTGGACCTGCTGCGCCAACAGCGGGCGATTGTGAACCGCTATTGGCACGATCCCTTCATTCAGATCGACGACTTTACCAACGAAGGGGTTGTCGCCTCCTCCGCCTGGCCGTTCCAGGTCAATCTGCTGCGGTCCAAGGAACAGCCGATCGCCAGCGTCGTGCCCCAGGAAGGGGCGACCGGTTGGGCCGACACCACCATGATGCATGTCGAAGCACCGCATCCGAACTGTGCCTACCTGTGGCTGGAGTGGTCGATCAATCCCAAGCTTCAGGGCGATCTCGCTGCTTGGTTTGGGTCGGTGCCGGTGGTGCCGGCAGCTTGCAAGGGTAATGCCTTACTGGGCGATGAGGGGTGCACCACCAACGGATTCGAGGAGTTCGACCGCATTCACTTCTGGCGCACACCGCGCGCCCAGTGCCCATCGCAGGGCGAGTGCGTTCCTTACTACCGCTGGGTGACCAGCTACATTGCCGTCCTTGGTGGGCGCTAGCCGGCCGCGTGGCCGGGTCGGCCGGCAAGGCGCCGGCCCGGCGGACGGCTTTGACCCCCGCACCCCGTGACGCCGCGATGGTCGCCGCCGTTCGATTCGCGTCCGTGAGCCGCCATTTCGGGGAAGTGCGCGCCATCGATGATGTGAGCCTCGAGGTCGCGGATGGGGAGTTCTTCGCCATGCTCGGACCCTCGGGGTCGGGCAAGACCACCTGTCTCAGGTTGATCGCCGGCTTCGAGCGTCCCGACGCCGGCCACGTCCACATCCATGGTCGGAACGTCGATGGCATCCCGCCCTACGACCGCGACGTCAACACCGTGTTCCAGGACTACGCCCTCTTCCCGCACATGAGCGTGCGGGACAACGTTGCTTACAGCCTGATGGTTCGAAAGGTCGCCCGCGAGGAACGTCACCGGCAGGCCGAAGAGGCGTTGGAGCTGGTGCGGCTGGCCGGTCTGGGAGAGCGCCGGCCGGCGGCTCTGTCCGGGGGGCAGCGCCAGCGTGTCGCGCTTGCCCGCGCGCTGATCAACCATCCGAGCGTGCTGCTTCTGGACGAGCCCTTGGGCGCGCTCGACCTCAAGCTGCGTGAGCAGATGCAGATCGAATTGAAGGCGCTCCAGCGCAAGGTGGGCATCACCTTCGTCTACGTGACCCACGACCAGCAGGAGGCCTTGTCGATGAGCGATCGCCTCGCGGTCTTCAATGAGGGCCGGATCGAGCAGATCGGCACGCCCCAGGACATTTACGAGCACCCTGCCACCCCCTTCGTCGCCGCCTTCGTCGGTACGTCCAATCTGATCGAGCCGCCGCTGGCCGCAGAGATCGCGGGCACAGACCGGGCTTTCTCGATCCGGCCGGAGCGCATCCGCATTCTCGAGGAAGATGCGCCATTGCCGCAGGCGTACTGCGTCGTCGAGGGCAGGGTGGAGGAGGTTCAGTACCTCGGCGCGAGCACGCGCTATGATGTAGTTATCAAGGGTGGCGCGCGTCTGGTGGTTTTGCGGCAGAACGATCGGGGCGCCACGGCGGGTACGGCGGCTCGCCCCGGCGAGACCCTGCGGCTTGGCTTCGAGCGTGCGGCGATCCAGGTCATGCCGAAATCAAACGATCGGGAGGCCGGATGAGCACCTTGGGGGCAGAGGCCGTTTTGACCCGGCCCGGGGCGCTGCGGCGCTTCTCCTCGCTGCTCTATGTCCGCCCGCGGCTATTGCTGCTGTTTTTGTTGGTGCCGCCGTTGCTGTGGCTCGGCGTGATCTATCTGGGTTCCCTCTTTTCGCTCCTAGCGCAAAGCTTTTTCTACATCGACGGTTTCACCGGCCAGATCGTCCATGAGCTGTCGTTGCGAACCTATGCCGAGCTGCTCTCCAGCCGCGCCAATCTGGATGTCATCCTGCGTACGGCGGGTATGGCGTTGTCGGTTACGCTGGCCGCGGCGGTGATCGGCTTCCCCGTCGCCTACTACATGGCCCGCTATGCCAGAGGCCGGGTCAAGGCGCTGTTCTATCTCGGGGTGATGTTGCCGCTGTGGTCCAGCTATCTGGTCAGGGTCTATGCCTGGAAGCTGATCCTTGCCAAGGAAGGGATCGTCGGCTGGGCCTTCGACCAACTGAAGCTGACCTGGCTGCTGGAGGGGTTGCTGTCGATCCCCGTGGTCGGCGGCGCTTCGCTCTCGGTCTCCTATCTGGGCATGTTCCTGGTCTTCACCTACATGTGGCTGCCCTACATGATCCTGCCGACCCAGGCAGCGCTCGAGCGGGTGCCCCTCTCGTTGCTGGAGGCCTCCGGTGATCTCGGTGCGCGGCCGGGCACCACCTTCTGGAAGGTGGTGCTGCCGCTTGCCTTTCCGGGCGTGGTCGCCGGTTCGATCTTCACTTTCTCGCTGACTTTGGGCGACTACATCATTCCTTACATCATCGGCTCGTCGCGCTTCTTCATCGGCCAAGTCGTCTTCCTGCAGCAGGGAACGGCCGGCAACATTCCCCTGGCCGCGGCTTTTTCAGTCGTGCCGATCGTCATCATGGCGGCCTATCTCACGCTGGCCAAACGCCTGGGAGCCTTCGATGCGCTTTAGAAAGAAAGGCGGAAGGCTCGCAGGAAAAGCCCCCTGGGCGCTGAAGCTGGCGGCGCTGATGGGCCTGCTCTACCTGCATGTGCCGGTTGCCTTCATCATTCTCTACGCCTTTTCGAGCGAGGATAAATCCTACCGGTTTCCGCCTCCCGATCTGACGATCAAGTGGTTCGCGGTCGCCGCCCAGCGCGAGGACATCTGGCAGGCACTCGGCTTGTCGCTCAGGGTCGCGGCGACTTCGACACTGATTGCCTTGCTGCTCGGCAGCCTTGCCGCGGCGGCCATGTATCGGACCCGGTTTTTCGGCAAGGAGGCTGTCACGCTATTGATCATCCTGCCGATCGCCTTGCCGGGGATCATCACCGGCATCTCGCTACGCTCGGCCTATAACCTGGTGGATCTGCCGTTTTCTCTTTGGACCATCGTGATCGGCCACGCGACCTTTTGTGTGGTGGTGGTCTACAACAACGTGCTGGCGCGCTTTCGGCGCACCTCGGCGTCGTTGGTCGAGGCCTCGATGGACCTGGGCGCTGACGGCTTCCAGACCTTCCGCTACGTGATCTTGCCGAATATCGCCACGGCGCTGCTCGCCGGCGGCATGCTCGCCTTTGCGCTTTCCTTCGACGAGGTGATCGTCACCACCTTCACCGCCGGCCAGCAGACGACGCTTCCGATCTGGATGCTGAGCGAACTGGTGCGCCCCCGCCAGAGACCGGTCACCAACGTGGTCGCGGTCTTCGTGATCGCGGTCACTTTCTTGCCGATTTTAATTGCCTATTACCTGACCCGGGGGACGGAAACCGCCTCCGGCAGCGGCAAGTAGTGGGGCGAGAGGACGGCCTCGCCCGTCACGCCGTGTTGGTGGCGCGACGGGCGGGGACAAAAACCATAACCTTTAGCCTTCGATCGCCAGCTCTTCACCGAAGATGAAGTTGGCCGGATGCATGGCGAAGCCCTTCAGGCGCTTGTCGGCCGCGGTGATTTGCGCACGCCAGATGGGCTGGGCAATGGGACCGCGTTCTTGCATTACGGTCTGCACCTTCTCCATCACCTTGCGGCGCTCCTCCAGATCGAGGGTTGCCTCGGCGGTATCGAGGAGCTCGTCGAACTCGGCGTCGGCGAAACCGGTCGGGTTCCACGGCACGCCCGTGCGGAAGCCGAGCGAGAGCACCATGAAGCCCAGTGGCCGATGGCCCCAAGCCACGAAGCCCATGGGGAACTTGTCCCACACGTCCCAGAACTGGGCCGAGGGCATGACGTTGATCTTGGCGCGAATGCCCGCGTCCGCCCATTGCTGGGTGACCGCCTGCACCGTGGCCAGCTCCCAGGCCGGATCCTTCTTGCAGTTGAACTCGATGTCGATGCCGTTCGGATAGCCGGCCTCGGCGAGAAGCTGCTTGGCCTTTTCCGGATCGCGTGTCATCTCCGGCAGCGGCGCATAGTCGGGATGCACCGGGCAGACGAAGTGATGTTCGGCCTTCAGGCCCAGCCCGCGCATAGCGATCTCCAAGCACTTTCCGGCATCCATGCCATAGCGCAAGGCCAGCCGCACCTTGGGATCGTCATAGGGCTTTTCAGTGATCATCATCTGCACGACGGCGGTATTGGCCGTGTTGGCCTGGTGCACCTCGGCGTGGGGGATGGCCATGAGCACGTCAAGCTGTGAGATATCCGCTTCCCACAACACGTCGACCTGCTGAGAGGCGATGGCCGAGATCGCGGCCGAGGGATCGTCGCCCAGATCGATGAAGCGGATCGAGTCAAGATTGGGCTTGGGGCCCCAATAGTCCTTGTGTGCCTTGAGGACCGAAATGACCCCGACCTCATGCTGCACCATGGTGAAAGGACCGGTACCGTTCGAGCCCGGGCCAAACTCCCCGTTCTCCTCCGGATCCAGGATCGCGTTGGTATAGTGGAACAGGTGCTCCGGGATGGCCACCTGCGGCAGCTTCAGGTTCAGGCGGACCGTGTGATCGTCGACCTTCTCGATGGCGTTGGCATCCCAGATCTTGGTGGTCATCGTGGGATTGCCTTGGTCGTCGGTCTCGCCGGTCTCGACCTCTTCAAGCATATAGGACTTCATGAGACCGATCGACGACGAGCCGGTGGCCGGGTCGAGAACGTGGTTCAAGTTCCACACCACGTCATCGGCGACGAAGGCGCGGCCGTTGTGCCACTTCACGTCTTTGCGCAGGTGCAACGTCCAGGTCTTGAGGTCGTCTGTCGCCTCCCAGCGCTCGACAAGCAGCGGGCGCGTGACGCCGTCTTGTCCCGTGCGGGTCAAGGTCTCGCAGACGTTGAGGGTGATCGTCGCCGGCTGGGACCAGTTGTGGGCATGCGGATGGGTGACCTCGTGTACGCGCATGCCGATCTTGGCGCTGCCGCCCTGCGGCAGGGCTGCCCGGGCCGGCTTGGCGAAAGGTTCACCTGTGAGCGTGCCGACGAAGGCGTAGGCCGCGCTCGCCGAAAGGCCGAGCCAGGTGGCGTACTGAAGAAACTCGCGGCGCGGCAATTTACCCTCGGCGAATTGCTGCTTGAGCGTCGCTATGCCCGGATGCTCTCTTTCTTGGGTCATGTGATAGATCTCCCTATCATGATTTCTTGCGGTCACGCTCCCGCTCACATACGGGTCCGAGCGATGGGGGTGGCCTGACTTTGATTGGCTACGGCCCTGAGTTTAGCGCGTCATGGCTGGTCTTGGGGAGTCAATTCAACGGCCCGGTTCCGCGTGTGCCCGGCGTCGGCGTTCAAGTGGAGGACGGGCCTTTCTCGGCGCTGCGGCAGAACGCGGCGATCGTCTCGACAAGCTTGGTGACCAGAGGTGCGGGCAGGTCGTGCCCCATCCCCGCGACCAAGTCGAAGATGGCACCGGGGATCAACTGCGCCGCGCGTGCGCCGGTGGCGGCGTCTATCAAGGGATCCTCGTCGCCGTGGATGACCAAGGCCGGTGCGGCGATGTGACGCAGCAGCGCCTCGCGCGATCCGGCCGCTGAAATCGCCGCGCGCTGGCGCTCGATCCCTCCCGGACAATAACAGCGTTCCATCGCGACTATCGCCTGTTCGCGTAGGGTGCCCTCATCCGTTGGGTGCGTTCGGCTGCCGAATAGCCGCCCGTCGCGGGTGCTCCTGGCGATGATGGCCGCGCGATCGGCGGCTGGTGGCCATGGCTCGCGCAACGCCTCGAGCGCTTCTGCCGGTCCCGACAAGGGATCGGACTGACCGGCAGAAGACATGACCGATATCAGGCTCGCGGTGCGTTCGGGATAGCGTGCGGCAACAATTTGCGAGATCATGCCGCCCATGGAGATGCCAAGTATGTGCGCTCGTTCGATGCCGAGCTCATCGAGCAGTCCGACCGCATCGTCGGCCATGTCGAAGAGGGTGTAGAACGATTGCGGGGGTGCCGTGGGATCCGGTGCTTCGCAAGATCCGATTTTTTGGCTGAGGCCGGCGTCCCGGTTGTCGTACCGAAGAACCCGAAAGCCGCGATCCAAAAGCCCTTGTAGGAAGGCAGCCGGCCAGTCGACCAACTGCGTTCCCAGGCCACGGGTCAGCAAAATCACCGTGCCATCCACCGGCCCGGCCAACTCGTAGGCGATCTCGATACCGTTCGCGGTGGTCGTTGTCATCCTCACCCCGTCCAATTGATGCGCGCTTCGAGCGCTCACCCGCGGATCCATAGCCTAGACCGTCCGTGAGCTTCAAGGGAACCGGTGTCTTCCCGGCGTCATCCGGTTTCATTCGCTTCTCTCTCGACCATTTCTTAAGGTTGTGCTTTTGTTGACCTATGGGAATTCTCTCAAGCCTCTTATCGGCCCTTCTGAAGATCGCGGCGATTATGTTTCTGCTGGCCGGCGCGGCTGTGGGCAGCATCTGGCTTTACAAGTTTTCCGGGGTGTTCCCGCGGGTCGTCTATTTGTCCTGTTCGGCGACCGACAAGGACGGCACCGAGCGCGGAATTCCCTACGCCTTCGTCATCGACGAGCGTGCGGGCGAGGCCTATTGGGATACGCCCACGAAGACCGACGACTACCGAACGATCACCCTGTCGGAAGCGATGGTGATTATCGAATGGGATCTCGATCCGGCATCTCCCGCCGACCTGCTGGAAGCCGGTTACGATGCCAAACAATTGAGCATCGACCGTTTGACTGGCGAGACCCGCCTCAGCCTCATGGCCAAGGACGGCTCGAAGGGTCGTAAGCTGGTCAGTACCGGCCGTTGCGCGGATCAACGCCCCCTCTTTTAGAGTGCGGTCTCGGCGCCCACATTCAGCGAATGGGTTTGTTACAATTTTGGGATGTACATTAACCATATTCATGATGCCCAATGGGGCTTAGAAGTATTCTCCTACGAACGAGAATTAAGAAAAAAAAAGACCTCGGGCCGCCATCTAAACGGGCGGCCTTTTCTCTGGGCCTCCTTTGACGACCGATCGCTCCTGCGTGTCATTCACGGAGCTTGGCCACGCGAGCGCCAGGAAAAGCGGGTCACATCGTGCCGATCGCCTCTTTCATCCACGGGTGGCTCGCGAGGCTTGCTTCGCGCCAGGCGATGTGAAGCGCGCGCGCGAATTCCGGCGCCCCGTCCACGCGGTGGAGCCGACCGCGGCGCACCAGCGGCTCGCTCAGCCGCCACGGCAGGTAAGCCGAGCCGCCTTTATCGAGCAGGTAGCCGAGCGCCCAACGGCTGGAGCCAAAGGTCATGTGGGCCATCTCGTCGCTCGGCCAGGCCAGCGAGTGATGGCGGCGGAACTCCGGTCCCAGATCGACGTAGATATAGGCCGGGTCCCATGCCTGAACGGCGCGCGGGGTCGTGGAGACCTGTACCAACCGGTCGCGGCCGATTTCTCGGGTCTCCAGCCCCGGGCCGGTGAGCGGCTCGGGCGCGAGGGCCGCATCGACAAGGCCGCTGGAAAGCCAACGCTTGATGTCGTTCGAGCCGCCGGGCCAAGCCTCGATCGCCAGGTCAGGATGTCCGCGTCTTACCTTCTCCAGCCAGCTCGATCCCGCCCCGTCCCAAAGTTCGTTGTGACAGGCGAAGGAGAACAGTCCGGAAAAGCCTTTGGGAAGGCCCACGACTTTACGGCCCTGATCCCACGACTGGACGACCAGCTCGGCGTGACGCTGAAAGGCGAAACCGGCCTTGGTCAGCCCCGCGCCACGTCGGGACCTTACCAACAGTTTTTGGCCAAGCGCGCCGTCCAGCGCGTCCAGCCGGGCCGTCACCGTGGATTGGGTGACGTTCAGTTGCTCGGCGGCTTTGTTGAGGTTGCCCGTCCTGACGACGGCGAGAAAGGTTCTGAGAGCCGTGATGTTCATTCTGGCAGGCCTGAATAATTCGGGTTTATCGAATTATTATGACAAATAAATTTGATTTATAAATATAAAGAGTCGCGTCATCATCGGTGCCGGGCCGAGTTCCACATGCCGGTTTCGATGGATGGGAAAATGGACTTCAGCATTCAGCTTTCTGCCTACTATCCGGACAAGAGCTATGGCGGTGACCGGCTCTACCGGGACATGCTGGATCAAGCCGTCTTGGCCGACCGGCTGGGCTACGATGCGCTATCGATCACCGAACACCATCTGATCAATATTCTGCTGATGCCAGCACCGCTGCAGTTCGCGGTCAAGATCGCCGCGATCACCGAGCGGATAAAAATCATGACCTCGGTCGTGGTTCTTCCCCTTCATGACATGAGGATCCTGGCGGGGGAGGTTGTCGCCGCCGACATCTTCACCGAGGGGCGGATCCTGCTCGGCGTCGGGCGCGGCGCGTTCGCCTTCGAGATGGGCCGGCTCGGGGTCCCGCTCGCCGACAGCCGGGAGAAGTTCGACGAGTCGCTCGATGTGCTGACCACCCTCCTGCGCGAGGAGGAGGTGTCCTGGGACGGCAAGTATTACCGTTTCGAGCCTCTGACAGTCATGCCCCGGCCGGTGCGCCCGGGCGGCCCACCCATCGTCATGGCCGTGATGGTTCCGGAGGGGATCTATCACTGCGCCAAGCGGGGCTTTCACATCCAGACCACGCCCTTGTCGGGCGATCATCAGCATATGCTGGACCAAGTCGAGGCCTTTCGCCGTGGAAAGGCGGAGTTGGGCGTGGCCGGGCGCGATCTGACCTTGTCTCTCTCGCGCGTGGCCTTTCTGACCAAGGACGAGGCCGACCGGCAGGCCAAGATCGAGGCGGCCTACGACTACTACAGCCGCTTCGACAACGTCTTCACCGGGCCGGGCATCGTCGACAAGGGCGTGGTCGTGCCCCTGCCCCGCAAGCAGACGGTCGAGGAGCTGGCCGAAAGCCTGTTGATCTGCACGCCCGCGGAGATGATCGACAAGCTTGGCCCCTATGCCGAGGCGGGTATCGATAGAGTCATACTGAACGTCAATTTCGGGGCGAGCCAGGCCGAGACTCTGGACTGTATTCAAGGTTTCGCCGAGGAGGTCATGCCCCATTTTGCCGGACATCGTCCTCCGACCGATACGGTGGAGGCCGCCGAATGATCGACTGCGCGTACTCCGTCGAGGGCTCTGGGCCACCGCTGTTCCTGATCCACGGCATCGGAGCGGCGCGCGATGCTTGGCGCTTGATGGTCCCACGGCTGCGCGAGCAGGTGACGGTGGTCAGCTATGACCTGCGTGGGCATGGCGCCTCGCCCTTGCCGGAGGACGCCTTCGGCCTCGACGAGCTGGTCGAGGATCTGGAGCGGGTGCGCGAGCTCAGTGGGTTCGAGCAGGCGCACTTCGCCGGCCATTCCCTGGGCGGCATGATCGGGCCGGCCTATGCCCGGCGCTATCCGGAGCGCGTGCTCTCGCTCGCCCTACTGTCCACCGCGGCCGGGCGCAGCGAGGACGATAGCACCAAGGTTTGGGGCGTGGTGCGGGCCATGGAACAAAAGGGCATCGCCGAGGTGTTGACGACGCTCACCGACCGCTGGTTCACCGATGATTTCATCGCCGCTCACCCCGAGGTCATCGACCGGCGGCTCAAGCAGGTGATCGCGACCGACCCGGATGTCTTCTTGAATGTCTTTCGGATCTATGCCGGCACAGAGATGATGCCTTGGCTGCACGAGGTGACGGCACGCGCACTGGTGCTGACCGGAGAGCTCGACGGCGCCTGCAACCCGCGCCTCAACCGGGCGATCGCCACTGCCTTGCCCGAGGCCGAGCTGGTTATCCTGCCGGCCCTCAAGCATGCGATCCTGCTGGAGGCACCGGAGGAGGTGTCGGATCATCTGCTCCGCCACATCGCCGCTTGGAGCTAAGCGGCGCCGCCTTTGAAGGTGATCGACTTGATGATGCCCTCCACGGCACTCTGCCTGACCGCAAAATAGTGGAGCCGTGTGCCGGTATAGAGCACCAGGTTCAGCTCGTCACCAACGATGGCGCCGGCGACCAGACCCTTCATCTCCAGCCCGCTCGCCGTGGCCATGACCAGATCGAAGCGGAAGCCTTTGCGGCTACCGATATCCGACGGCCGCAGGTTGATCGCCTCGACATCGACGAAGCCTTGTTGGGCCAGCGTATCGAGGACGAACTCCTGGACCTCGTTTTCGCGCATGTCGGCACGGAAAACGGGAAGGCTTTCTTCCTCTGCTCCGGTCGGCTCGAACAGGGCCTGGCCGTCCTCGATGCCGCCGAAGAGATCGAGCCTTTGCAAAAAGAGGCCATCGACCGTCCAAACCAGTCCATTGCTCGCGGTCGAGGAACCTGGAAACTCGCTCCACGTGATCTGAGGATCTACGGTGTAGGCGCCCTCGACATCGACGGTCTTGCGTTC
>JBFELD010000041.1:0-10567 GCA_041552375.1 Kiloniellaceae bacterium
GATGCACCCCTGCCGGAGGCCTTCATCGATGCCCAGACGCTCGATCCGGCGGCACATCTGGCCATGCAGGCGGCGGTCCAGGACTATATAGATTCGGCCGTCTCGAAGACCATCAACCTACCGGCCTCGATCTCCTTCGAGGCTTTCAAGGAGATCTATGCCCAGGCCTACGACCTGGGATGCAAAGGCTGCACCACCTATCGACCGAACGCGATCACCGGCGCGGTCCTCGAGGTCGCCTCGCCGTCGGACGCGCAGCCCTCCGATCCGGTCGCGCGCAAACCGCGGCGGGAGGCCGAAGGCGTCGTCTACATGTCCGAGCCCCTGGAACGTCCGGAAGTCTTGCCCGGGCAAACCTACAAGCTGCGCTGGCCGGAAAGCGATCACGCCATCTACATCACCCTCAACGACATCATCCAGGATGGGCGGCGGCGGCCCTTCGAGATCTTCATAAACTCCAAGAATATGGAGCACTATGCCTGGACACTCGCGCTGACACGGATGATCTCGGCCGTCTTCCGCCGCGGCGGCGACGTTTCCTTCGTCGTGGAGGAGTTGAAGGCGGTCTTCGATCCGCGCGGCGGAAGCTGGATGAAAGGGCGCTACGTCCCGTCGCTGCTGGCCGCCATCGGCGAGGCCATCGAGGGCCATATGGTCGAGATCGGCTTTCTTCCCGGCACCGCGGTCGAGGGAACGGGCGAGCAATCCAAGCTGGCCGCCGCGGCCGGCGATGACCTGGCGCGGCCAACCAATCTCAGGCAATGCCCCAAATGCGGCGCAGCCAGCTTGATCCGTCAGGAAGGCTGCGACGTCTGCACGGCTTGTACCTACTCCAAATGCGGATGAGCCAAGAGCCGTCGGCCGCACCGCTCCTCGACCAGCACCAAGAGCCGCTCCAGCCGCGCATCGCTGAGCCCCAATGCGATCAGGTGATGGACGGTGTTCGCGAGGTATTCACCGCAGGCGCCGCTTTCCCCTTCCCCCTGAAGGACGATCTCGACCATCTCTTCTAGCTCCAGGTGTCCGGCGTATTGGAAATGGTCATGGTCGACGACGAAGGTCACCGCCTTCAGCGGGCCCGCTTCACTGGATAGCGCCACCCAGCGCGGGAAGTAGACGCCGGTCACCATCTCCCGGTCGTATAGGTACTCCATGACCGTCTCTCCCTCGGCTGCGGGGACGCGAAAGGCCAGCCCGCGGCAGGATCCTCCCCGGTCGAGACCGAAGACCAGCCCCGGCACCTCCGGCGTGCCCCGATAACGGTGGGAGTAGATGCAAAAGCGCCGGTGAAAACCGAAGAGCCGCGCCAAACGGACCTCGAGGTGTGGAAACCCCGGGTTCCACATGAGAGAGCCGTAGCCGAAGACCCAGAAGTCTTCGGCCCGCGGAACCTCCACGCGCCGCTCGTCGCGCAGGCGACGTACTTGCGTCGGCGTCTCTCGCCGGGGTTCGGGTCGGACTTTCGAGCGATCGGGCGGCATCGACGGATCTGCTCCAGAGTGAAGGCAGCCCAGTCTAGCCGGTGCCTTTGCCCGTGCAAGCGCCGCCCCCTTTGTCGCGGCAGGACGGGGGCGCTATAAGCTAAAGATACCTTCTTACGATCGTCCGCAAAGCCATGCGCAAAACCTTTATCGCCGCCGCCCTTATTACCGTTCTCGGACTTGCCTTCGGCGGTTATTGGTTCTGGTCGGCGGAGCTCTTGCGGACCGGGTTGCGGGACTGGCGCGAGGCTCGCACAGCCGAAGGCTACCGGATCGAGCACGGCGAGCCTGTGTTGAACGGCTTTCCGGCCAGGCTTGTGGCCCACCTGCACGCGCCTCACATCTCTACGCCCGAGGGCTGGCGTTGGCAGGGCGACATCGCCCAATTGGAGGCGGATCTATTCGCCCCCGGCCATCTATCGCTCACCCTCAACGGTCAACAGGAGCTCGCGGCACTGAGTGGAGAGAGCGTCCGGCAAGTCGACCGCTTCGCGTCGCGTGACGCCGCGCTCACCATCGAACTGGCGCCTGACGGCCAACCGTGGGCGGGAACCGGTCGGCTCGCCGGTTACCAACTGTCCGGCGGCGCGCGCGCATTGTTGCGGGGCAACAGCCTGACCTTCGACTTCCAGCGCGCCTCCATCGGATCGAACGGCGAGACCGTGACCGATTTCGAGACCTCCTTGCGGCAGGTCGATCTGTCGCGCGTGGCGGTGGCGCCGCTCGGCGAACGTCTCCATGCCTTGGACCTGCGCGGGCGCCTTGTCGCCTGGCCGCGGGTCTTGGACGCGAGCGCCGTGCGGGTGCCTTGGGGCAGTTTCGAGGGTCGTGTCGACATCGATCACTTGGACCTTCGCTGGCCTCCCCTCGATCTCAGCGCCAGCGGCAGCATCGGCCTCGACGAAGAACGCCGGCCCAGCGGGCGCCTTGAGACCTGGTGGCGCGATCTGCCGGGTTTTCTGGAAGCGCTGGCGGCAAGCGGTTTCGTCGATCCGCAGGCGCTGGCCCCCCTCAAGGCGGCACTCCTCCTGCTACCCCAACGGGCCGGCGCGGACGGCCGCACCGAACGGCTGGTGCCGATATCGTTGGAGGAGGGTCGCCTTTTTGTCGGTCCCCTCGAGATCGGACAGCTCAGTCCGTTTCCTTGACGCTTGCCTCTTCCGCCGGATCGAGGTCCGAGGCATCGGGTTCCCGCGGGTCGAAGCTTCCGGCCTGATGGGCCTCGACCACCCCGCGACGGATCTCACGCGTGCGACGAAAGCGCGATTCGAGCTCCTCGCCTTCTCCCCAGCGGATCGCCCGCTGTATTGCCGTCAGGTCCTCGGAGAAACGCTGCAACATCTCCAGGACCGGCTCGCGGTTATTGAGGAAAATATCGCGCCACATGATCGGGTCGGAGGCGGCGATGCGCGTGAAGTCACGAAAGCCGCTGGCCGAGAACTTGACCACCTCGGCTCGTTCGCTCGCCTCCAGATCGGCGGCGGTGCCGACGATCGTGTAGGCGATGATGTGAGGCAGATGCGAAGTGATGGCGAGCACCTTGTCGTGGTGCCCGGCATCCATCGTCTGCACGGACGAGCCGACCGCACGCCACAGCGCGGCTATCTTCTCCACCGCCTCGGCATTGCAGCCCGGCGGCGGCGTTAGGATGCACCAGCGGTCCTCGAAAAGCTCGGCGAAGCCGGCCTCCGGGCCGCTGTGCTCGGTTCCAGCGATGGGATGGCCGGGAACGAAGTGCACACCTTGCGGCAGCAAAGGCGCCACGTCGCGGACGACCGCCTGCTTGACCGAGCCGACGTCGCTGACGATGGCTCCCGGCTCCAGGCGCGGTCCGATGCGCTCGGCGATCTCGGCATAGGCGCCCAGCGGCGTGCCGATGACGACGAGATCGGCGCCGGCGACCGCCTCGCCCGGATCAAGGCTATAACTGTTGCCGAGCTTCAAATCCCGCGCCTTGTCGAGCGTCGCTTGACTGCGCGTGGCGATGGAGATCTCTTCGGTGAGGCCGTGTTTGGTCATGGCCCGCGCCAGCGAAGAGCCGATCAGGCCAATGCCGATCAAGGCAACCCTGGCAAAGGGCGGCTTGGATCCCGTTTGGCTCATCGCGTCAGAAACTCCTCGAGCGCCGTAGCACTCGCCCGCATGTCTTGGCGCGTACCGATCGTAATCCGCAGACAGTCGGGAAGGCCGTATGCGGCCAAGCCCCGCAGCAGGATGCCACGGGCCTTCAAGGCCGCCAGGGCTTCACTTGCCGGCCGGCGCGGGTCGGGAAAGCGCAACAGCAGAAAGTTTCCGGCCGAGGGAAATACGTCCAGACCCAACCGCCGGGCTCGGGTGGAGAACCAATCCCGGCACCGCCCGTTGTGATCGCGCGAGCGCGCCAGGTGTTCGTGATCGCGCACCGCCGCCGCGCCTGCGGCCAGCGCCGGCGCGTTGACGTTGAAAGGACCACGTACACGGTGCAGAACATCCGCGATCCCCGCCGGACAGTAGGCCCAGCCCAGCCGCAGGGCCGCGAGCCCGTGGACCTTCGAAAAAGTGCGGGTCATCACCACGTCGTCGCGGGCCTCCACCAAATCACGGCCGTTGGCGTAGTTATCGGCGGTGACGTATTCGGCGTAGGCGGCATCGACCACCAGAAGTACCTTCGACGGCAGCTCCTCACGCAGGCGCCGCAACGCCGCCGCCGAGAGGTAAGATCCGGTGGGGTTGTTGGGATTGGCCAGAAAGCAAATACGCGTGCGCGCCGATACCCTGGAGAGCAGCGCTTCGACATCGGCAGTCAACTCCGTTTCGGGCGCCGCCACCGGCTCGGCACCCACCGACCGCGCCGCAATGGGGTACATGAGAAAGCCATGCTCGCTATAGAGCACCTCGTCCCCCGGCCCGGCGTAAGCGTTGGTGAGCAGCGAGATCAGCTCGTCCGATCCGGTGCCGCAGACGATGCGCGCCGCGTCCAAGCCTTCGCTCTCGGCGATCGCCTCACGCAGCGCCGTTGCCGCACCATCGGGGTAGCGGTGGAGCTCTCCACTCAAGGAGCGGTAGGCCGCGCGCGCGGCCGTTCCGCCGCCGAGCGGATTTTCGTTGGACGCCAGACGGATCACCCGCACCGCACCCGGCGCCGAGGCGTCGCCGCCCACGTAGGGATCGATCTCCAGAATGCCAGGGCGTGGTGTCAGCATGGCGGACCGGCCTTCACCCCGACGCGTCCGCCATCGCGCCGTCGCCGACGGGTATCGCAAAGGCGCCGGCCACCGAGACATGCTCGATCACCTCGCCATCACGCGGGGTCAGATCCGAAAGACGCGGGTCATCGTCCTCGATAAAACCGTCCACCTCGACCAGATGGCGCCGCGAATCGGGAGTATCCTCCCAAATGCCACGATCAGAGCGCTGGAGTCCCACTTTTCCGAGCGCCGCCGCGAGTGCCGCGCGGGAGAGTTCACCGCGGGTCTCGACGATCAGCAGGGAATGATCGTCCCCGCTGGCCTCCGGTGGCACCAACCCCAACACCAAGGCCTCGGGGTCATCACGCGATCGGTCCGGCAACAGCACGAAGGGAAGCCGCGCGATAACCCGCGGTGTATCCTCCGCACGCCGCGCCAGGTAAAGCCACCAGGGGCTATCCGGTGTGCTGGTGCCCAAGGGCAAGAGTCCCACGGTGGCCCGCTTTTCGGTGATCGCATGCATGACCCCGGAGACCGAAGAGAACCGGGTGAGTGCCGTCATTGAGCCGAAATGGGCGCGCGCCAAGCGCTCGAACGAGGAAATTTGCTCGTCCTCATAGATGGCGACGGCCAGGTCTTCCTGCAGAGCGGTGCATGCCGAGATGATCTCCCGCCATATACGCACGAGCACGCCGATGGGAATGCGGCCGTCGTGGCGAGCCAGCAAGCGGCGTATCACCATTGCTTCGCGGCCCGGTCGCATGACGACGCCTTCTTCGCGTTTGACGTCGGCGATCTCCTCCACCAGAGCGCTGCGCTGCATCAACAAGTCGTGAAGCGCGGTATCGATGTCATCGATCCGCTCGCGCAAGTCCGACAATGAATCGCGGCCCCCGGTCATCTCTCCCCCGTACGATCGGTGTTCCCCGTCATGGGCCGTGTAGAGATAGTCCGAAGAAGGTGTGAAATCAAAGGATTCCATGCATCTCCCCGCCACCGGATCAGCCAGCGGTGACGCTCAAGTGAGCCCCCCAATACCATTGCCGAAGGACGGATAGGCCCCTACACAATCGCGGGAACCGTCATCTTTGGTGCTTTACTCTTCGTGCCGAGCCATTACCTAATGGAAAGTGCGCGTACCGCACGGCCAAGAAGAAAGAACGGCATGCCGATCAAAATACCCAACGATTTGCCCGCCCGCGAAGCGCTGGAGCACGAGGGCGTCGTGGTTATGAGCGAAAGTGAGGCGGTCCGCCAGGACATCCGTCCCTTGCGCGTCGCCATGCTCAACCTGATGCCGCAGAAAGAGACCACCGAGACGCAGTGGGCGCGACTGATCGGCAGCACACCGCTTCAGATCGACTTCACGCTTGTCACGACCAGGTCCTATCGGCCGACCAACGTCTCACGCAAGCACATGAAGAACTTCTATCGGGCTTGGGACGACGTGGCGCAGGAGAAATTCGACGCCTTCATCATCACCGGCGCGCCGATTGAAAAACTCCCCTTCGAGGACGTCTACTATTGGCGCGAGCTGCAGGACATCCTCGACTGGACCCAAACCCACGTCTATCAGAGCCTCGATCTCTGCTGGGGGGCGCAGGCGGCGCTCTATCACTTTCACGGTGTGCCCAAGCACCTGCTGGCGCACAAGATGTTCGGGGTCTTTTCCCATTACGCACAGGTCGAGGGTTCGGCCCTCCTGCGTGGCTTCGACGACATCTTTCCGGTGCCCGTCTCGCGCCATACCGAAACCCGCCGCGAGGACGTGGAGAACGTCCCGGGCCTGCGGATCCTCGCCTCATCGCCCGAGGCCGGGGTCTGCCTTATCGAGGATACGGCCCGGCGCCATCTATGTATGTTCAACCATCTGGAATACGACGCCGAGACTCTCGGCAACGAGTACCAACGCGACGTCCAACAGGGGCTCGACATCGAGGTTCCGGCCAACTACTACCGCAACGACGACCCCGGCGACAAACCGCTCAACACCTGGCGTTCCCACGCCCACCTCTTCGTCGCCAACTGGGTCAACGAGATCTATCAGCACACGCCCTTCGACATCTCGCGCATCGGCGATGTCGAGCAGAGCCCGAGCTTGGGACAGGTTCACGCCGCACGCTGACAAAGCGGTGGGTCAGACCGGTTCGCTGCGCGTCGTCCGGCCCGCTGCCTTGGGGATGCGGACCAGCACCGGCCGCTTGACCTTCGCAGATTGACGCTCGGCGCTGGCTGCGTAGATCTGCTTGCCAGCCTCGAGAGCGATAACCCCGGAGAATTGAGGGAACACTCTCTGTCCCAGGCGTTCCCAAGCCGTGGCCGAGCGCAGCACCGTATTATAGCGGGTCGGCGGCACGAACAACGCCCGCTCGGTGCGGGTTGGAACGAACCGGTGATCGCGCAGCAGGCGGGAGAGTTGGAAGGCGCTGTAGGGGTGACCCCACCCGAAAGGCGTACGGTCGGCCCGAGACCACAACCCCGTGCGGTTGGGCGCCACCACGATCAGGCGTCCCTCGCCGGTCAGCACTCGCCAAACCTCGGCCAGCAAGGTTGGCAGTTGCTGACTGTATTCGAGGCCGTGGACCAGCAGCACACGATCGACGCTGTAATCCGGCAGCGGAAGGGCATTTTCGGCCACCAGGCCCACCCTGTTCGGCCCGCCCGCGGGCCAGGCGATCACGCCGCGCACCGCCGGCATGAAAGCGACGACCCGTTCGGCCTCACCCAGGAATTGACGCAGATAGGGTGTCGCATACCCCAACCCCACGAGGCTGCGCCCCCTCAAGTCGGGCCAAAGACCGCGAACCGCCCGTCGGATCAGATGGCGCGATACCTGGCCGAGCTGGGTTTCGTAGTAGTCTCTGAAATCGACGACATCGCTCCACATGAGATCGCCAGTCTACGACAATTCGAAATCCTGTTGAACCACTCCCCATGACCGGGGCCGCGGGCCCAGCTATAGTGGGCTGGATGGCCGATCCTATCGCACCCTTTTGCAAAGAGCATTAACGATGACACGGGAAACCGAAGCCGAGAGTATCATCGCGGCCCTCGGGTTGCAGCCCCACCCGGAAGGCGGGCACTATCACGAGACCTACCGCCACAAACAGCCTGGCGGTGGACGCGGCGCCTCGACCGCCATTTACTACATGCTTCGGGCGGGCGAGCGTTCCCACTGGCATCGCGTCGATGTCGACGAGATGTGGCATTGGTATGCCGGCGGCGCCCTCAGCCTTCGCATCAGCAACGACGGCCAGAACCCGGTCGACCACCTGCTGGGACAGGATATCCTCAAAGGCGAGCGTCCTCAGATCCTCGTGCCCGCGTCGGCCTGGCAGTCGGCCGAAAGCCTGGGCGCCTGGACTCTCGTCGGCTGCACCGTGGCACCGGCCTTCGAGTTTTCCGGCTTCGAAATGGCCCCGACCGGCTGGACACCCGGTGGCCGCTGAAAGCTACGCTTCAACCACCGGAAACGGCGATCCCAATCAAACGACGGGTTTCGCGCCACAGGTCATAGGGCTCCAGCTCCTCAGGGTCGGCCCAGCACACCTCGGCCGCGTCACTTGAAGCGCGCGCCTCTCCCGCCGCCCAGTCGGCGGCGAAATCGATCAGGCTGTAGTGATAGGAGATCGCTCCGTCGTCATCGCGGGTGATCGAGTCGACCACATCCAAGAGACGAAGGCCCGCGAGTTCCAAGCCCGTCTCCTCGTAAACCTCGCGCCGGGCCGCGGCCTCCAACGTTTCGCCAAGCCGTTGCCGGCCACCGGGTATGGACCAGGTGCCCGCGCGCGGCGGCTTGCGCCGCTTGATCAAGAGAACCCGCACGCGCGCCTCGAACCGTCTGATCACGACGACGCCAACGGCGACGATCGGATTATCGGGGTAGTGACGCATGGCAACAACCTGATGGGCCCGAATGCGCCGGAATGGACCGACCCTCGTGTCGCACCCGCCCGTGCGCGTCAGGCCATGTATTGCCCACCATTGGCCGAAAGCGTGGAGCCGGTGATGAAACCGGCCTCCTCGCTGGCCAGGAAGACGACACAGCGCGCCACCTCTTCCGGCTCGCCAAGACGCCCGACGGGGATCAGCGGCAGGATCTTGCTGTTGAGCACCTCTTCGGGTACGGCGCGCACCATCTCGGTCGCGATGTAGCCCGGCGCGACCGCATTCACGGTGATGCCCTTGAAGGCATTTTCCTGCGCCACCGCCTTGGTGAAGCCGATCAACCCCGCCTTGGCGGCGGAATAGTTGCTCTGGCCCATCTGGCCTTTCTGACCGTTGACCGAGGAGATGTTGACGATCCGCCCGAAAGAGCGCGCGCGCATGCCCTCGATGACATTGCGGGTCATGTGGAACAACGAATCCAGATTGGTCGAAATCACCGATTGCCAGTTCTCGGGGCTCATCTTGTGCAGCATGCCGTCGCGCGTGATCCCGGCGTTGTTGACCAGGATGTCGACCGCGCCGATATCGCTTTCGATCTGCTGCACGCCGGCCGCGCAAGTCTCGAAATTCGACACGTCCCACTTGTAGACCGGGATCCCGGTCTCTTCCTTGAACTTAGCGGCCGCTTCGTCATTGCCGCCATAGTTCGCCGCCACCTGGTAGTCCGCCGCCTGCAAGGCGACCGAAATAGCCGCGCCGATCCCGCGCGTTCCGCCGGTGACCAAAGCTACTCGCGCCATCGTTCCTACCTCCCGTTCTTTTTTCCTATGGGATATGAAAGGAGACTAGCGAGCCCCCCATGGACGACCTTTCCGTAACGACCTTCGAGCAAGAGCATCTGCACAGCGCTCTCTCCCTACAGCCTAAGGCTGCCCGGGGAGGAGTCAAACACCTATCGGGACACTCGCCCCCGCAAGGTGCCACGCCTTCGAGGCGCGGCCCTTCGGGAGACGCAAGAAGTCTATTGTCTTTCGCCCACGGGTGCCTGGCGCCCGCCTCAGACCAAGATCGCTGGCCTAGTCGCGTTCCACGCACATGGCGATGCCCATGCCGCCGCCGATGCACAAGGTCGCCAGGGCCTTCTTGGCGCCGCGCCTGCGCATCTCATGCAACAAGGTCACGAGTACACGACAACCGGACGCGCCGATGGGATGACCCAAGGCGATGGCGCCGCCGTTGACGTTCACCTTGGAGGTATCCCAACCCATGTCCTTGTTGACCGCCAAGGCCTGAGCGGCGAAGGCCTCGTTGGCCTCGATCAGGTCGAGATCGTCGATCGTCCAGCCCGCCCGCTCGAGCGCCAGACGGCTCGCCGGGATCGGACCGGTTCCCATGATCGCCGGGTCGACGCCGCAGGTGGCCCAGGAGACGATGCGGGCAAGCGGCGAGGACCCGCGACGGGCCGCCTCGTCGGCCGACATGAGAACCACCACAGCCGCGCCATCGTTGATGCCGCTGGCGTTTCCGGCGGTTACCGTGCCTTCCTTGTCGAAGGCCGGACGCAAGGCCGACAGCGACTCGGCCGTGGTGCCGTGCTTGGGGTGCTCGTCCGAATCGACCACGATCTCACCCTTGCGGGTCTTGATCGTGACGGGGGCGATTTCTTCCTTGAAGGTGCCTTCCTTCTGCGCCGCTTCGGCTTTCTGTTGCGATGCGGCGGCGAAGGCGTCTTGCTCCTCGCGGGTCAACTGCCACTTGCGGGCCACATTCTCGGCCGTGTTGCCCATGTGATAGCCATTGAAGGCGCACCACAGGCCGTCCTTGAGCATGCTATCGAGAAATTTGACGTCGCCGAGCTTATGGCCAGACCGTAGGTGCGCGACGTGCGGCGCCTGGCTCATGCTTTCCTGACCGCCGGCGACGACGACGCTGCTGTCACCGAGCTTGATCGCCTGCATACCCAAGGCGATCGTGCGCAAACCGGAGCCGCAAAGCTGATTGATCTGGTAGGCGGTCTTCTCCTGCGGAACA
>JBFELD010000042.1:0-10299 GCA_041552375.1 Kiloniellaceae bacterium
CGGTTGACCACGTCCTTGAGGATCTTGTTCAGCGCGTGACCCATGTGCAGATGCCCATTGGCATAGGGCGGCCCGTCATGGAGGATGAACTTCTCGCGTCCCTCCGAGGTCTCGCGCAGCAGGGCGAAAAGATCCATCTCCTCCCAGCGGGCGAGGGTCTCCGGCTCGCGTTTGGCCAGGCCGGCACGCATCGGAAACTCGGTGCGGGGAAGGAATATCGTCGATTTGTAGTCAAGACCCATGGCCGACTCTCGATTTTTCTGCCAGCGCTCAAGGGCCGGCTATCGCCACGCATGAAACGGCGCCGGGCGTGGCGAAGCGACCGCACGGCTCCTCCTGCCTCGCACCTTGGCGAGGGCTTTGTGCCTCCAAACCGGAAGGGCGTCAAATCTCTTTTGGAACTGGCCCCAGGGCGCACGAGGGCGCGCGGTCGCCAGATCGAGCCATCATCCGTCTCGCGAAGCTGTTCAAGCCGCGACGGTCTTTTCCGACTTGGCGCGGCGGTTGACCATCAGCCAGGCTTCGCCGTCGAGAACCGCCGTCTCCTTGACCATGCAGATGGTATCGAACAGGACACGCCGCCTGTCCTGCAGTATCTTCTTGATCGTCACCCGGGCTTCGACGGTATCACCGACCTTGACCGGTGCCGTAAAACGCAGATTCTGGCTGAGATAGATGCAACCCGGCCCAGGTAGGAGCGTCCCGAACACCGTCGAAATGAAGCTCGCCAGATGCATGCCGTGGGCAATGCGCTCGCCGAACAAGGTTTGGGCCGCAAAGGTGTCATCCAAGTGAACAGGATTGGTATCTCCCGAAACACCCGCGAAAGTGGCAATGTCCGCTTCGGTGATCGTCTTGCTGTAAGCTGCGGACATACCGACCTCCAGCTCTTCCAGGAAGTATCCGTGCTTGCACTCCATCCGATCACACCCTCTCACCGTCGCCGAGCACCACGCCACAACGTTATTGCATTGCGGCAATAATTGATTACGAAACTCTAAACAGCGCACTTTACATAGGCAAGAGGATTTCGCACCTGCGAAAAGATGGCAAACATGGTTAACGTGACCAAGCCGGACCGCGGCTCAGCCGACGGCACCGCGCAGCTTGTGTTCCTGCACGCGGCACAGTCCAACATCCCGGTCTTCGAGGCCGTCGTGACCGAGGCGGCACCCGAGGTCGTGCGACACCATGAGGTCATGGCCGAGCTGCTCGCCCGGGCCGAGCGGGAGGGACTGACCGATGCCCTCGAAAAGGATCTTCGTGACCTTCTGAGCGATATCGCCGCTCACCGCCCGCGGCTGGTGGTCTGCACCTGTTCGACCTTGGGCGGACTTGCCGAGCGGTTAGGCGCCGGGATGGGACTGGCGGTGGAACGGATCGACCGGGCCCTTGCCGAGGCGGCGCTCGACGCCGGCAACCGGATCATGGTGCTGGCGGCGACACCCGCGACACTGCAACCCACCGAGGACCTCTTCCGATCCACGGCAACCGGCATGGGGCTGACCCCGAAACTCGAGCTGCGCCTCGTGGAAGGAGCTTGGCCGCTGTTCCTTCGCGGTGATCTCGCGGGCTACCATGAGGCCATCGCGGCGGCGGCGCGCGAGGTGATGGTGGGCACGGACGTGATCGTGCTGGCGCAGGTGTCGATGGCGCCGGCCAAGGCACTGCTCGACGATCTGCCTATCGAGGTGCTGACCAGCCCGGAGCCCGGCATGACCCGCGCACTTGCGCGCCTCGGCGCCGCGCCGACTTGACCGTTGCCCGGCGGCCTCACGTGCCGTTATGCTGACCGTGCGATTTTTTCTTGCTGTAGTTTTGGTGCTTGATGGTTCGACGTATTTGCCGACGTGCTTGCCGCTTTTCCCCCGTGCTCGCTTTGCTTTGGCTCACCGCCTGCGCCGCGCCACAGGAATCGGGCGCAACCGGGGTCTCGACGACACAGCTTTTCCGACCACCGCCGGGCATGGCGCGGATCTTCTTCTATCGCACCGAGAACCCTTTCCTCATCGCCTTGGAGCCGGAGATCATGGTCAACGGCAAGGCCGTCGGTCGCGCCATCCATGGGGATGCCTTCTATCGCGATGCCAAACCCGGGCGCTACGAGATTTTCTTGGCCGGGGATCGAGACAAGGTCCTACGCTTCAAGGCCGCTCCGGGTGAGCGGGTTTTCGTCAAGACCGAGGTCGACTTCAACATCGTCGGCTCGCATCTGACGGCGGTACGGGTACTTGAAAGCACCGGCCGCCCGGAGTTCCTCGAGCGGATGGCGAAAAGGCACTGAGCCTTCGAACCGGTGCTCAGCCGCCGAGAAACAAGCGGCCGACGCGCGGATCTTCCAAGAGATCCCTGCCTCGTCCCGCCATCGCCAACTGACCCGAGACCAGCACATAGCCGATATCAGCAAACTCCAGGCCCTTTTTGGCGTTCTGCTCGACCATGATGATGGTCTTGCCCTCACCGTGCTGCAGGTCGTCGAGAATTTCGAAGACCATATCGATGAAGCGGGGCTCGAGGCCGATGGAAGGCTCGTCGACCATCAGCACGTCCGGTTCCATGATCAGCGCGCGGGAGATTTCGAGCAGGCGGCGCTCGCCGCCGGAGAGCACGCGCGCGGGGTGGTGGCGCCGCTCGGCCAGGCGCCCGTACTTGTCGAAGATACGTTCGGCCGCCTCCTTCGCCTCCTGGGGGTGGCTTTTCAGGTAGCCGCCCATCCAGAGGTTCTCCTCGACGGTCATGTCGGGGAACACCGACTTGTCCTGCAAGATGTAGGCGATGCCGGCCGATTTCAGCTTGGCGCTGGGGCTGAGACCGGTGACGTTCAGCGGAGCCGCCGCGCCGCCGCTGGTGATGCTCCCGCCGTAGATGGAGGTGAAACCGAAGACCGAGTGCAGCACCGTCGACTTGCCCGCGCCATTCGGTCCGATCAGGCAAAGAGATTGGCCCCGTCCGACCCTCAAATTGAAGTCGTGGAGGATCTGCATCTTGCCGTAGCCGGCGCGCAAGTTTTCGATGCTGAGGTACGGATCGTCGCCGGCCAGAGCCATGAGCTCTTCGGGGCTCGGCGCGTCGGCGGCGATCTTCTCGGCCTCCCGGGCCACATCCTCGACCGAGATGACCGTGTCGACGCGGCCAAGGCCGTAGCCTCTGACCCGGCCCGGCCCGCCCTTCTCGTCCGATGGCTGCCGGTCACGCTCGCCCATCAATGCCCTCCCAGATAGGCGTCGATGACGCGCTGATCTTCCTGGACTTCCTCCGGGCTGCCGCTGGCCAGGAGCTCGCCATGAGCCAGACAGTAGATGTGTCCGGCCAGGTTCATGATGACGCGCATGTTGTGCTCGATGACGAAGAGGGTGATGCCGAGATCGGCGTTGGCGCGCAACAGCCGGTCGATCAGGCCGTTGATCAGTGTCGGGTTGATGCCTGCCGTGGGCTCGTCGAGCAGTAGCGCGGTTGGCTCGTTCATGAGCGCCATGGCGAACTCGAGCAGCTTCTGCTGGCCAAAGGATAGGTCGCCCGAGATCAGGCGGCGCTTTTCATAGAGACCGACAAACTCCAGCAACGCCTCGGCCTTGTCGATCATCTCGGGATCGCGCCGGGCGAACATGTCGGCGAAACCCTCCTGGCGATGGGACACCGAGATCTGCATGTTCTCGACGCAATCCATCGCCTTATAGATGCGCGTCTGCTGAAAGGTCCGCAGCAGGCCGAGGCGGGCGATCTGCTGGACCTTGAGCTTCGAGATCTCGCGGCCCTGAAAGAAGACCTGGCCGCCATCGATGGGATGGTGGCCGACGATGGAGTTGAACAAGGTCGTCTTGCCCGAGCCATTGGGGCCGATCAGGCCCGTGATCGTGCCTTCGGCGACGGTGAGCGTAATACGGTTGTTGGCGACCACGCCGCCGAAGGCCTTGGAGGCATCACGTACCTCGATGAGGGCGGTCATGGCGCCGCCTTCCCGCCACGGCCGGATGCTGCCTGACGATCGACGACGACACCGAAGCGATCGGGCCAACGCTCACGTGCCCAGCCGAGAATGCCTTGCTGGAAGAAGACGATGTTGATGATGATGATGGCGCCCAACGCCACCCACTGCCAGCCCAGAAGGTGGGTCCAGGTGACCTCCTTGACGACGTGAAAGAGGGTCGCCCCCAGGACCGGCCCCCAAAGCGTGCCCTTGCCGCCCAGAAGACACATGGCGACCATGAAGATCCCGAAGGTCGTGGTCGGAAAGGCGACCTCCAACGGCTCGATGAAGCCGATCATGTTGCCGTAGATCGCTCCCGACATGCCCAGAAAGAAAGCCGCCACGGCCCAGGCCACGATCTTGTAGCGCGTGGTATGGACGCCCATGGCCTCGGCCTTGTCCTCGTCGTCGCGAATGGCGTTGATCGCCAGTCCGAAGCGCCCGCCGAAAAGCCAGCGCACGCAGCCGAAAGCGAGGACAGCTAGAATGAAGCATGCGAAGTAATAGAATTTCGAGCGCACATCGGGATCGCCGGGGAAGACCGGCAGGGAGATGCCGCCGCCACCGCCCAGATACTGAACCGAGCCGACGAACTCAGCCGCCGCCAGCGCCATGCCAAGGGTGCCTATGGCGAAATAGGGCCCACGCAATCCGAGGAAGCACACACCCAACAGCACCGCCAGAACGATGCCGCCGAGACCCGCGAGGAGCGTGCCCAGGGCCAGGCCAAGGAAATACTGGCCCGACGTAAACTCGACACTGATGGCACCGAAGGCCGACGTGTACTCCGCCACGTCATAAACCAGGCTGATCTGGGCCACCGCCGAGATGTACATACCCGCCCCGAAGAACAGGATGTTGCCCAACGAGTTGTAACCCATCTGGCCGCCCATCACGTCCCAGGTCTGGGCGAATAGGATCATCACCCACAAGACGGCGATCTGGAATGTGTAGTCGGGAAAAGCAAAGGGCGCGATGAGACCCGCGAGCGGAATGCCGCCATAGAGCAGCCAATTGACCGTCCCGGTCTTCATTTGACCACCTGCCGCTGACGGGCGTGCTGGATCTGCCGCCAAATGAGGACCACCAGCAGGGCGCTGACGACGGTGAAGACCTGTAGCTCGGCGCCCAGGGTGAAGGCGGCGAACTGCTCGAGCACGCCCAGGCCGAGGCCCGAGATGATCACGGCTGGAAGGTTGCCCAACCCGGCCGCGGTGACGATCACGAAGGACCGGATCGAGTGACCGATGCCGTAAAAGGGCTGGATCACCCACATCATCGAGATCAGCACCCCCGCCGCCCCACAGATCGCCGCATTGAGCGCGTAGGTGAAGGCATAGACCCGCTCGGTATCGATGCCCAGGACGCGCGCCGCGCGCGGGTCTTGGGCGGTCGCGCGGATCGCCTGACCCATGCGGCTTTTCTTCATGAAGACCACGACCCCGATGGCCAGTACGCCGGCCAAGCCGAAGGAGACCAGCTTGATATCGGCCACGGTGACGAAGCCGCCGAAGACGTTGCGGATGGCAAAACCGGAATCGGCCGTGCGCACGTCCGGGCCATAGATCAGATTGAGCACCTGCTGCAGCAAGAGGCTGAGCCCGAAGGTGGCCAGCAGCGAGGTGAAAAGATCCTTGTAGACGACGCGGGCGATGATCACCCGATAAATGATCCAGCCGAAGATGAACATGGCCACGAAGGCGATCGGCAATCCGATGATGGGATGAACGCCGACCCGGGAGAGTGAATAGGCAATGTAGCCGCCCATGATGACCAGATCGCCCTGGGCCAGGTTCTTGACGTTCATCACCCCCCAGACCAACGCCAGGCCATAGGCCGATAACGCGAAGACGGCACCGATCAAAAGTCCGTCCAACAGCAGCTGGACGTTCAGGATCGGGGCTTGAAACAACAGCTCGAGGTTGGCGAGCATGGCAGCTCCGCCGGTATCACCGGGAAAGGAAAGGCGGCCGGCTCTCCCTGAGGACGACGGCCGGCCGCCAAGTGCTCAGAAGTTCACTCCACCGGACGCGGATGGTTGACCGGGTGCGAGGCCCACTTCGACGGCGCGACCACGTTCAGCTCTCCGTCCTGCACCTGACGCAGGACCATTGGCTTGGCGACATTATTACCCGCCTCGGAGAACTTGATGCCACCGTAGAAGGTGGTCATGTCCGTTGCGGCCAGGGCGTCGCGCAAGGCGTCCGTGTCGAAGGACTGGGCATTCTCGAAAGCCTCCTTCCAGACCAGGACGGCGGCGGCGGCCTGGGCGGCCTGATAAGGAACGCCGGTTTCCTCATACTCCGGATAGCGGGCCTTGAAGGCGGCGTCGAAATCGGCCGCGGAGCCGAAGTAGCCATCCTCGTAGCTCAGCGTCTCCGCCCATTGGGTCGGGCAGAGGATACCCTCCGTCGATCTGCCGAACTTGGAGATGATGGCGGCCGATTCGCAGTGCGTCATGGCCACCATGGGCGTGTCGATCTTCAGCTCGGCCAACTGGCGCGCCGCGGTGGCGGCACCTTTCGAGTGGCCCGAGACGACCAAGAGATCCGGCTTCAGCGCCTTGACCTTGGTCAGCGTCGCCGACATGTCCGAAAGGTCGCGCGGCAGCTTGTCGTCGACGACGATCTGCATACCGTAGCGATTGGCGTCGTCGACCACGCCCTGACGAACGTCGAGCGAGAAGGGATCGTTCTCGAAGGCCATGGCGATGCGCACCTCGCTCGGGTCCTTTCCGGCCTTCTTGGCGATCTCGGCGGCCAGGTCGATCGAGGAGGCCAGGTATTGCTCGGAGGTCGACAGCACGGCGAAGAGGTAGCGATAGCCTTGCGTGAAGAGAGAGCGCGAGGCGCCTTCGGCTTCGACCATCGGGATCTTGTATTTCTCCGTGACCGGCGCGATGGCCTTGGTCAGGCCCGAGGAATAGGGGCCGAGCAAAAATTTGATGCCGTCCTGGTTGATCAAGCGCTCGGCCAACTGGGCGCCGCGCGCCGGCGTCGACTCGTCGTCGTAGTACTGGACCGCCAGCTTGTAGGATGCGCCGTTCACCTTGACGCCGCCCATCTCGTTGATGCGTTCGATAGCGATGTCGTAACCCTTCTGGGCGTGCACGCCATTGGTGGAGTACTTTCCGGTGAAGGAGATGGCCGAGCCGAGGGTGATGGTGTCGCCCTCGACCTTCGCTTGCGTCGCCGCGCCCGAAAGGGCGAGCGCACCGCCGGCAACAAGGGCCAAGGCCAAGGATCTGAACGTCTTACTCATTCGTAATTCCTCCCTTACATCAGCGAGACTTGGGCCCGCCACCACATCACATGCGCGGACCCGCCTTATTTCTTAGTTGACCGAAGGATAGCGCGCTTCCAGTCCGGCGCAAGCCCTCGAAGTTTGCCGCGCGGGCGATGTTAACGGCGGCGCAGACGCGAACGGCTCATGGCGGCGAGATCGCTGTCCCTGTGGTCGCGCACCGCCTCCACCGAAATCGCCGTGGCGACGGACGAGGTGGACCCGGTGACCGCGAGCGAGGGCTGCTGCTCGGCCAGCGGCACCGCCGCCCGGCAGGTCATGCGATAAAGCGCGAAGGCACCGACACCCCCGTGCGCGACCGCGATGAAGGCGAAGAAAGCCGACGGCGCGCTCAGATCCATCAGAAAGGCCGCGAGGATCGGCCCCGTGGTCGCCGCGATACCGTAGAAGATATAGATCGTGCCACTCGCCCCCACCATCTGCTCGGGGCGCAGATTGTCATTGGTGTGGGCCACCGTGATGGAATAGAGCGGCAAGCTCGTCCCCCCCATCAACCCCACCAGAAGGTAGCGCAGCTGCGGCCAGAGGTCTCCGATCAGCACCGTCAGCAAGGCGATACCCGCCGCCGCCCAGGCGACCCCGGCCAGCACCGTGCGGCGGTCGAAGCGGTCGGAAAGGCGCCCCAAGGGCCACTGCAACAAAAGCCCGCCCAAATAAACCGCGGCCATGAAGACCGCCACGCCCTTTACCGACAAGCCGACCTGCCCGGCGTAGACCGCGCCGAGGCTCATGATCGTGCCATGGGCGAGCCCGACACCGATGCTGCTGACGACCCCCAGCGGACTGAGGCGGTAGAGCTCCGCGAAACCGACCTTGGTGGTCTCCGCGAAGGCCGGCGCCGGGCCGGCGGAGAGGAGGATCGGCACCAAGGCAAGCGAGATCAAAACGGAGGAGAGAACGAAAAGCTCGAAGCCGCCGGGATCGCCGAGGGTCAAAAGAAACTGGCCGGCGCTCATGCCGCCAAGAACGATGATCATGTAGATCGCGAAAATCTGGCCACGCGTCTCGTTGTCGGCGCGTTCGTTGATCCAGCTCTCGGCAACGACATAAAGTCCCGCGTAGCAGAACCCGGTGAGCAAGCGCAGGACCGCCCAAGTCACCGGATTGACGAACAATAGATGCAGCAGGATCGCGGTCGAGGCGATCGAGGCCAACGCGGCGAAGACCCGCACATGGCCCACGTTCCTCACCAACCGCGGCGTCAGCAACGAGCCGAACAAAAAGCCCGCGAAATAGCCGGCCATGATGATCCCCGTCGCGGTGGTCGAAAAACCCTCGTCGACGGCGCGAATGCCAAGCAGCGAGGACTGCAGTCCGTTGCCCAGCATGATGAAGCTCATGCCGAGAAACAAAGACCAGGCGGCGGCGACCAGGGACATCATCTCACAAACACCTCATGCATCGATAGGGGGCGTCGCGCACCGGCTGCGCGGTCATCTTGGTTCGTGACACTACCATTCAGTTTCGCGACAGATCATGCTAAGGCGCCGAAGGTGAGAATGACACACCAAAGCGGGAGAGTTGCATGACTGAAACATGCCGCGGCAGATGTTTCTGCGAAGCCGTGAGCTTCGAAATCGATACCCCCATCCAATGGTGCGTTACCTGCCATTGCGAGAGTTGCCGGCGCCAGTGTTCCGCGCCGATGACGACCTACATAGGCGTGCCGGGCGGACAGTGGAGATGGACGGGCGAAGCGCCCAAGGTCTACCATTCCTCCCCCGGTGTCGAGCGAACCTTCTGTCGTAACTGCGGTACACCGCTCTCGTTCCGGTCGGAACGCTTGACCGGTCTCATGCATTTTTACGTAGCGGCATTGGAAGAGCCCGAAAGGTTCGAACCCCAGCTTCATGTTGCATATGAGGAAAAGCTCTCTTGGTTGGACATCGGGGACGATCTACCGAAGCGAGAGGGCCCGAAGGTCGACGTTTCCAGCTAACCGTCCAATTGCCTCTGGTCCGTAAATTGGGGTGATCGTCCCGACAACGATCCTCAGATCAGCACCGTCTCGGAGATCTCGATACCGAAGCCGGCCAGGCCGACATACTGGCGTTCGCGGGTCGCCAGGAGGCGGATCGAGGAGATGCCGAGATCGCGGATAATCTGCGCGCCAAGACCGATCTCGCGCCACTGCTCGGCGCGCTCGCGCTCCTTGTCGGTTCGTCCACCGGTATCGCTGACGGTGCCGACCAGCCCGGCCGCGGGCACACCCGTGGAGCCTTCGCGCAGGTAGATGAGCACGCCGGCCCCTTGCTCCTTGAACCGGTCCAGCGACACCACCAGGCTCGTCTTATCGCCGAAAACGTCGGCGAGTACGCTCTCCCGGTGCAAACGGGTCAGCACGTCGCGGCCATCGCCGATGGCGCCATAGACCAGCACCAGATGTTGAACGTCATCGAAGGCCGTCGCGTAGGCCAGGCCCTGGACCTCGCCGATCGACGTCTCGACCGAGAACTCGGCAACGCGGCGAACCAGCTGCTCGCGCATCTGACGGTAGGCGATGAGATCGGCGACCGAGATCATCTTCAAATCATGCTCGGCTGCGAATTCGGTGACTTCCTGGCCGCGCTTGACCGTGCCGTCGTCGTTCACCAACTCGGCCAACAGCCCGACCGGCGGCAGATTGGCGAGACGGGCCAGGTCAACCCCCGCCTCGGTGTGGCCGGAGCGCATGAGCACGCCGCCCTCGCGGGCGATCAGCGGGAAGATGTGGCCCGGCCGCACGAAGTCCTCGGCGCCGGCGTTGGCATTGGCCAGCGCCCTCACCGTATTGCAGCGCTCCTCGGCCGAGATGCCGGTGGTCAGGCCAAAGCGATAGTCGACCGAGACAGTAAAGGCGGTTCCCTGCAGGGCATCGTTCGCGGCGACCATGGGGTCGAGCCGCAGGCGCCGTGCCTCCTCTGGCGGGACGGGCACGCAGAGAATGCCGCTGGTATGGCGGATCATGAAGGCCACCTGCTCCGGCGTCGCCAGGGAAGCGGCCATGATGAGGTCGCCCTCGTTCTCGCGGTCGTCGTCGTCGACGACGA
>JBFELD010000043.1:0-10082 GCA_041552375.1 Kiloniellaceae bacterium
TGGCGCGGCTGGTGGAGCGCTTCGAGCGGCGGCAGAGGGCCTGGCAATGATCGACGATGTCCAGGGCTTCTTGCAGGTCTACGTCGAGAATTGGCCCGACTGGGGCCCGCAGATCTATGCCGCCATTTGGGTGACCATCCAGTTGACGGCCGCGTCTTTCGCGCTGGCGATCGTGCTCGGCTTGCTGCTGGCGATCGGCAAGCTCAGCCCGCTGCGTCTGGTCCGTGCCTTCTGCACCGGCTACATAGAGGTCGCGCGCGGCATCCCGGTGCTGGCGATCTTGTTCCTGCTCTACTTCGGGCTGGTGCCCCTTGGGTTGGTGTTCGACGCCTTCACAGCCGGTTTTATCGGCCTGGGCATGGGCGCGGCCGGCTATATAGCCGAGGTCTTCCGAGCCGGCATCCAGGCGATCCACAAAGGCCAGCGCGAGGCGGCGCTGGCCGTCGGCATGACCCCGGCCATGACCTTCCGCCATATTATCCTGCCCCAGGCGTTCCGTATCATCCTGCCACCGTTGCTCAACATGATGATCATCCTGCTGAAGGATACCTCGATCTGCTCGCTGATCTCGACCGAGGAGCTGACGCTGCGGGCCAAGGACCTGGCGATGATGTCGTTCCTGCCCATGCATCTCTTCCTCCTGGCCGGCGTTATTTATTTCTTCCTCGCTTGGCCGCTCTCGATAGCGACCCGTAGGATCGAGAGATGGATGCAACGCGGGCGCCGGCAGACCTTCGGCGTTTAACGAGAAAGGCCTGCCGCGATGAAAATCACCGAGATCCGCACGACACCGCTTCTGGTGCCCTATGAAAAGCCCTATCACTGGGCGCAGGGGACGACCGCGGGTGCGCCGATCATTCTGGTCGAGGTATCGACCGACGAGGGGATCACAGGCTATGGAGAGTGCATTGCCACTCCGACGGCAGCCGGCCTGCAAGCTTTCATCGCCGAGGCCGCCCAGAGCCTCGTCGGCCACAGTCCCTTTCAAAACGCCCGCCTCATGGCCGATGCCTATCACAGCCTCTTTCAGGCGCGGGGGACCTGCAGCGCGCCGCGCTTCGCCGGCCAGGTGTTGGCCGGGCTGGAGATGGCGCTTTGGGACGTCGCGGGCAAGGCGACGGACCGGCCGGTCTATGAACTTCTCGGCGGCGCGCTTCATGAGGAGATCGGCTATTTCGGCTTTCCCCAGGGCGAGACACCCGGGGAAATCGCCGCCGAGGCGCAGCGCTTCGCTGAGGAAGGGTGCGAGATCATCTACGTCAAGGTCGGCCAGGGCGACGCCATCGACTTGGCGATCGTCGAGCAAACCCGTGCCGCCATCGGGCCCGAGCGACGCCTCCGGCTCGACCCCAACGAGCATTGGGGGCCCCTGACGGCGGCGCGCCTCATGCCCAAGGTGGCGGCCTTCGATATCGAGTTCGTCGAGCAGCCGGGCGATTGCGAGAGCTTGGCGGCGCTGGCCCAAGTGCGGGCCGAAAGTCCGGTTGCGATTGCAGCCGATCAGCGCGTTTTCACCCCTCATGATGCCTACGACGTCTGCCGCGCTCAGGCCGCGGACCTGATCGTCCTCGGTCTCCACGAGACCGGCGGGATCACCCGCTTCCTCAAGGCGGGGCGCATTGCCGAGGCGGCCGGGATCAATATCTGCATCCACGGCCTGCACGAAACCGGCATCACCACCTGCGCGGCCCACCAAGCGGCGGCTCTCCTGCCCAACCTGGACGACGGCAACCAGTACATGAACCACTTCCTGGCCTGGGACATCATCGAGAGCCCCGATCTGACTTTGACGGCGGGCAAGCTTTCTCTCCTGCCTGGACCCGGCCTGGGTTTCTCCTTGGACTGGGACGCCGTCACGCGGGCGACGGAGCTTTACAAGAAGAGCGTTGGGTGAGGTCAGGGCACGGGCGCAGCGCCCGGCGCGATCAGCGTTCCTCGATCGGCGTGCGGGTGAAGTCCCCGGTATCGGGCGACATGACCCATAGCTCGCCGTTCGAGATGTCGAACCACGCCCCGTGCAGCTTGAGCCGATCCTTCTTCTCGAGGATGGAGATGCAGGGAAAAGTCCGCAGGTTGTCGACCGAGTAGCGAATGGAGATACGCTCCAGCGCCAATTGCCGTTCCGTGTCGGTCATCCATTCGTTTTTGGCGACGACCTCCGCCGCGGGCGCCAATAGCTCCATCCACTTGCCGATGAAGTCGCCTGGCGACAGTGGCGCCGATGCGGGGCCCAGCGCCGCTGCGACACCACCGCAGCGACCATGGCCCAGCACGACGATGTGCTTTACCTTTAGGCTCTGGACGGCGAACTCGAGGGCGGCGGAGGTCGCGTGATACTGGCCGTCGGGCTTATAGGGTGGCACCAGGTTGGCGACGTTGCGAATGACGAAGATCTCCCCTGGCAGGGCGTTGAAGATGATCTCCGGTGCGGCGCGCGAGTCGCAGCAGGCCAGGACCAGGGTCTCAGGCTTTTGACCCTGTTCGGCGAGTGTGCGGTAGCGCGCGCTTTCCTGAGCGAACCTACCGTCACGAAACGCGCTGTAGCCTTGGAGCAGCGAGGGTGGAAAGGTCGTCATATGCCCGCTCGATCCCGATGTTGATGAGGTCGACCCATAGAAATATCCCCTGGATAGCCGGTCTCGCAACGCTCGAATTGCCCTTAAGGGATTCCGGCCGCCGCAATTTGAGCTGGATCAAGGCCTGCCGGTGGCAGCGCCTTATACTTAACGAGGATGTCAATCTCGTGAGGGAGCGATCCTGATGACCACCGTTGGCGATATCGTCCGCGGTCAGGAGTTGGCCCGGCTGCCGGGTGACAACACCATCCGCGAGGCCGCGCGATACATGGTCGACCACCACGTCGGCTCGGTCCTGGTAATGGATGGGAAGAGTTTGCGCGGTATTTTTACCGAGCGTGACGCGCTTGGCATCTTCGTTGCCACGCGTCGCAATCCCGACCATACCCGACTGCGTGACGTGATGACGGCCACACCGCAGACGTTACCCGCTGAAGCCACGCCGATCGAGGCCGCCAAGACAATGATGGCGGGCGCGTTCCGTCACTTGCCCGTCGTCGACGGCAAGGGGCGGGTGCTGGGCGTGGTCTCGCAGCGCGACCTGATCGCATTGGGCGTAGAGCACACTTGACGAGGCGTCGGCCATCAGCCCCGCCATAGGAATGCGCCGCGAATTACCGTAGACTTCTCAGCGAGAACCGAGCCCCCTTTTGTGTGTTCAATGGGCAAGCCCGTTCCCTAACGGCGCCGGGAGGCGGTAAGCTATGTTGAACCCAACCTCGATCATGGCCGGACATCTGGGTGACTACCTGGCCGATCTCTACCTTCAGTACTTCTCCAACCGCTGTCCCGAATATGCGACGTTCCTCGGCGGCGCGGCGCGGCTCGTACTCGAGCGCATCGGCAACAGCGATGCGCTCTATCACGACGTCGAGCACACCATGATGGTCACCTTGGTGGGTCAAGAGATCATTCGGGGGCGCTTGTTGTCGGAAGCGCTGAAACCGGAAGACTGGTTGCACTATACCTGCGCGCTTTTGGTCCACGACATCGGCTATGTCCGCGGCGCCTGCAAGGGCGACGGGCCGAAGGCGGTCGTGGTTGACGAGGCGGGGACTCTGGTAACACCGCCAAGAGGGGCGTCCGATGCTTATCTGGCGCCCTATCATATCGAGCGCGGCAAGATCTACGCGCGCGAGCGCTTCAAGGACTCGCAGTACATCGACGAGGAGCGGATCGTCCGCTCGATCGAGCTGACCCGCTTTCCGGTGCCCGAGGGTGACGATTATCGGGACAGGGAATCGGAGGCGGCACTGGTTCGCTCGGCGGACCTGATCGGACAGATGGCTGATCCCTTCTATCACCGCAAGATCAACGCCCTCTATCACGAGTTCGTCGAGATCGGCATAGCCGAGAAGCTGGGTTATCATGGCCCCGCCGACCTGGTCGAAAAGTATCCCAAGTTCTTCTGGGGCAGCGTGCAGCCCTACATCGAGCCGGCGTTGCGCTACCTCGAGCTGACGAGCGAGGGCAAGCAGTGGCTCGCCAATCTCTATAACAACGTGTTCCAGGCTGAGCACCGGGTGGGCACCATCGGGCCCTTCCGCGGCGACTAGAGGTCTGGCTCCACCCTCCGAGCTTGTCCCCATTTGCTCCCGTCGCACGGCGGAAGGTCCGGACCATCGAAAGGCGCATTATGACGACACCTTGCTTGGGCCCGGATCCAACCCCGCATCCGCCCCGGTTCAGCGTGCCGCCGGGCGCCTGCGATTGCCACGCCCACGTGATCGCCGCGCCGGAGGTTCATCCCTATGTGGCGGAAAGGTCCTATACGCCGCCGCCGGCATCCTTGGAAGCCTACAAGGCTTTGCATCGCGTCTTGGGTATCGAGCGCGCGGTCATCGTTCAGCCGTCGGTGCATGGCACCGATAACCGGGTCACGCTGGAGGCCATCGCGGGTTATGGCCCCGATTGTCGCGGTATCGCCGTGGTTGACGGGACGGTCGGCGACAAGGATCTGACACGGCTGCACGAAGGGGGTGTCCGAGGGGTGCGGCTCAATGTGCTGTTCGGTGGCGGTGTCGGCCTGCAGGCGTTGGAGCCCTTGGCCGCGCGCATCGCCGATATGGGTTGGCACATCCAGCTCCTGCTCGATGCCCGCACCATGGAGGACTTGGCGCCGCGCGTGCGTCGCTTGCCCGTTCCGGTCGTGGTCGATCACATGGGGCACATGAACGTCGCGCACGGCATGGACCACCCGGGGTTTAGGGCTCTGCTGAGTTTGGTGCGCGATGGACTGGCCTGGATCAAGCTTTCCGGCAACTACCGGATCTCGGCCGAAGGTCCACCCTATCGTGACGCGGTGCCCATCGCCCGCACCCTCATAGAGGCCGCCCCGCAGCACATGGTTTGGGGTACCGATTGGCCGCACCCGGCGCTGAGCGAGAAGATGCCCAACGACGGCGACTTGCTCGATGCCCTCGACGACTACGCGCCCGAGCCGGACCTCAAGCAAGCGATCCTGGTCGACAATCCCGCACGGCTTTATGGCTGGCACATGAGGGCCTGATGACCCTTGACGGTTGTCGTGGTCGGCTCGCTTGTATTGGGCGCGCTGGCTCAATAAAACGGGCTAATGCGATAATTGGGACAGACCGGAAGGTCACATCTTCTTAAGATTAAAGACTTAACGATAAACAAATTTACAAATATTAGGTTTGACGGATAGTCTGGTGTATTATCGCCGTTCAGGCTCGATGGACCGGAGTGTCGATGTTCAAGGTACTTTTAGGCTCAATGACTTTTTTCGCCGTTGGCGCGGCGATGATCGGCCCGGCTACGGCGGAGGGAGAGGCCAATCTTGGCCTCGGCGGCTACTACGAGACCTTTTTTTGGGCTGACGACGGCTCGGAAAGTACCGGCAGTCGCCGTGACCTGAGTGCCACAAGTCCGCTCGCCGTGAGCATTGCGGAACCCGGGACCAGGACGAACCTCCTCGAGGACGCTCAAGGCACGCGCTATGTCTTGCCTCGGATATCCGGTTTTCAAATCGGCCTATCCCGAGACCCGGCACCCGCGACCAAAGATGATGGGGCCGCTGTTCCTCTGCGATCGACCTTGAGCGGTGAACTGCGCGACCTGCTTTCGGTGAATGCCAGCTACATTGACTCTTTCGTCGGCTTCGACCTAGCGGTGACGGCGGGCTACGGCCTGACCACGGGCGATGCCGATGGGATCTATGATCCCCAGCACTACAGCGCCGGCGTCGACGTCGGCATTTCCAACTTCACCGTCGGTGGCGCTCTCGGCGTCGGGGACGGCGGCCGGGTCGGCGACGGCATCGCCTGGGATGCGGGCGCTACCTATTCGGTCGGGCCTTGGATGATCGGGGCGAGCTACTTTCACGGCTCCGCGGAGGGTGGCGGCGGCGAGGACGAGCTCGATGCCCTGCAAAGCGGTGTGTCCTATGCCTTCGGACCGGGCATCACGGCCAGGGCCAACGTCTTGTGGACCGAATGGGATGGCGCGGATGGCGATAGTTCGGCTGGTTTCGGCGGCGTCCTCGGCATGCAGGTCGGCTTCTAGGACCATCCCGCTTCACGCCTCGCATGCACCTCAAAGTGCCGGTACCCGGATCAAGGGCTGCCGCGCTTTCTGCGGAAACTTTTTCCAAAGCTCGGCATAAGACACTCCCAACTCGGGGTGAAGCGCGCTTGGCCGAAGGTCGGAGAGCGGCTTGAGGACGTGGGCATAATGCGTGATGTCCTCGCGGGGCAACCTCAGGCCCTCCACATCGCCGACCAGCTTTCCGTAAGTGAGAACGTCGATATCGACGGTTCGGCTCGAGACTTTCGATCCACTACGGTCGCGGCGATGTGTGGTCTCGATCTCACGCATCTGCGCCAATAGATCCTCGAGAGGATGCTCCGTCTCGAAGGCTACGACGAGATTGAGGAAATTGGCGCCGGTAAAACCGATGGCGCGACTTTCGTAAACAGGCGATGTGACAAGATCCGGAAATCGTTCCGTGAGGTAGCCAAGCGCGGCCTTGAGATGGGTTCGAGGCTCGATGTTGCCGCCGAGGCCCGCGGTCACCTCGACCATCAGGCGGCTTTTCTCCGTCGTTCGATTATGACACCGACATCGTCGGCACCGGAAAGCGCGCCCGGCTTGCCGATGGTCAATCGGAGCCAGGAGATCGGAAACTCCGACAGCAGCACCTCCGCGACCCGCTCGGCCAGGGTTTCGATAAGACCGAAGCGGCTCTCCGAGATAAAGGAAACGAGCCGCGTTTTGATTTCCTTGTAATCGGTGGCATCCTCGATCCGATCGTGCGACGCAGCCTTGGTGATGTCGCTGTCGATCTCCAGATCGAGTCGCACCGTTTGCCGGGTTTCGCGCTCCCAATCGTAGATGCCGATGATGGTCTCCACCTCGAGCCCTCGAATATAGATCTTATCCACGAAGCCGCCCCGCTACAGTCGATCCGTCGGCAGTGTCATTTTCCGCGCAAACCGTCCAGGCGACAAGTTCGGGGTAGAGCGCATGAGGGGCCCGTCCATGCCCATGGCCTTCGCTCAGCCGGTAGGTTTCGCTATCGTTCCGGGCGGCTCGCGCCCGGCGGCGGCGAACACGCTGAGCGAAAACCAGGAGTAGAACGCCTTGATGTCCTTGGGGGCCCCATCCAAGACAAGACGCTCCTCGCGCAGCGCTTCGGCGATCGTGTCGTGCCCTAGCCAAACCTTCACCATGGTGCGAAGTTTCGACGAGACGTAAAGGTCGACCTCGAAGCCGGGATCCTTGATGCAGAGATCGGTCACGTCACGTTCGAATACGAGCCAATAGCGCCGCCGGTTTACCGGCACGTCGAGATACTGGAAGCGGACGGTAAAGCGCCGGTCGACGGGCATGCCCTCGGACGTCACACTGCGGCGGATATCCCACATCAAGAGGTCGGGATCGAGGTTCTCGTCGACGGTCAGGTCATGACGGACCCAACGTTGGGCCCATTTGCCCATATCGTGGAGCACCGGGAGCAGCTCTCGTCCGGCGTCGGTCAGATGATACTCCCTGCCGCGGCCGCTGCGCGCCGGGCGTCGCTCGACGATGCCGGCGTACTCCAGATCCTTCAGGCGCCGGGACAGCAAGGCCGACGACATGCGCGGCACGCCGCGCTGGAGGTCGTTGAACCTTACGCTCCCGCAGAGGAGTTCGCGCACCACGAGCGGTGTCCAACGCTCGGCCAGGATCTCCGAGGCGCGTGATATAGGGCAGAATTGCCCGTAACCTTTTTGTCGTGACATGACGGCCAGATTACCGGGTCAGCGTCCTTGAATCCAGCTTCACATGTTAAAGTTGTTCTCGAATTCGGGCGATGCGAAAGTTTCGGCCAGGAGAGATTACCACTGGAGACGACAGTCATGAGCGAGGTTATCGACCTTCGATCCTTGGTCCAGGAGTTGGGGCCCCGGTTCGCCGAGGGCACGGCCGAACGGGACGCGGCGACCACCTTCGTCGCCGATCACTACGACGCCTTGCGAGAGCACAAGGTCTTCTCGGCACTGGTGCCGGGCGAGCTTGGCGGCGGCGGGGCGAGTCACCGGGAGATGTGCGCCTTCGTGCGGGCGCTCGCGTCGTACTGCGGCTCCACGGCCTTGGCTCTGGCGATGCATCAGCACCTGGTGGCGGCCGCGGTCTTCAACTACCGCAACGGCAAGCCCGGCCAGAAGCTGCTGGAGCGGGTCGCCGGACAGGAAGCGATCCTGATCAGCACGGGCGCCAACGACTGGCTCGCCTCGAACGGGACCAGCGAACGGGTCGAGGGTGGGTTCCGCATCAGTGCCCGCAAACCCTTCGCCAGCGGTTCACCGAAGGGCGATTTCCTGGTTACATCGGCACCCTACGAGGACCCGGAGGAAGGCTGGCAAGTGCTGCATTTCCCCGTGCCGCTCAAAGCCGAGGGTGTGTCGTTGGCCGGCGATTGGCAGACCCTGGGCATGCGGGCGACAGGCTCGGAGACGGTCATACTGGATCGGGTCTTCGTGCCCGAGGAGGCCGTGGTCCTGCGGCGCCCGCGGGCGGTCCATCATCCCGCCTTCAACGTCATTCTGACGGTGGCCATGCCGCTGATCGTCTCGGCCTATCTGGGCGTTGCCGAGGCCGCGGTGGATATCGTCCGGCGGCAGGCGGCCAAGCGCGCCTACGACCCGGTCACACCGTATCTGTTGGGTGAGCTGACCAACCTCCTGACCACCGCCCAGCTCGCCACCGACGCCATGATCGAGATCGCCAACAACTGGGATTTCGTGCCCGTCCCCGAAACCGCCGATGCCATCATTGTGCGCAAGACGATCGCCGCCAAGGCCATCATCGCGACGGTCGAAAAGGCACTGGAGGCGGCCGGCGGGCAAGGCTTCTATACGAAGCTCGGCTTGGAGCGACTGCTGCGCGATGCCCACGGCGTCCAGTTCCACCCCTTGCCCGAGAAACGCCAGCAGCTCTTCACCGGGCGCCTGGCCTTGGGCCTCGATCCGATCGGAGACGACACCTCGGCCAGGTTGCAGGCGGCGGCGGACAAGCTGCCGGTGGCCGCCGAGTAGGCGCGGGGGCGCCGGGACGCGAGCGATGAGGCGGCTTCCCTCACACCTCGCTGGGAATCGGTCGGACGATTTGCGCGGCGCTTTCCTCGAGGCGATGAGCCACACGGCCGCGAGCGTGACCATCGTTACCACCGATGGTTCGGCGGGGCGCGCCGGCGTCACGGTCTCGGCCATGACCTCGGTCTCGGCCGATACGCCGGGCCCCTGCCTCTTGGTGTGTCTTCACCGGTTGGGGGTGGCCGGCCCGGTGCTCCTGAAGAACGGCCGTTTCTGCGTGAACGTGCTCCGGGACGATCAAGCGAAGATCTCGGAAACCTTCGCCGGGCGGTGCGTGGCTCCCGGCGGCGACAAGTTCGCTTGCACGGCCTGGAGCGACCTGTGGCCGGGCGCGCCGCGCGTGATCGACCCACTTGTGGCGTTTGCCTGCCGGCTGACGCGCAGTCAGTCGGTCGGCACCCACCACGTGATCTTCGGCGAGGTCGAGGAAGTTTTCATCGCCCCGGACGGCCTGCCTCTCATCTACACCAACCGCGCCTACGGCACCGCCCTGCCACTGGCGTGAGCCCTTTCGACATGTTCGCCGCGCGGGCCTCAGGGAGGGGCTGTCTGTCTTTCGCTCGCGAGGTCCTCCGCCGCGGCGAGTTGGCGCTCGCGCAGGAAGACGAAGATGCCCGAGGCGATGATGATGCTGACGCCCAGCCAGGTCGCGGCATCGGGGAAATCGCCGAAAAAGACGAAGCCCAGCAAGGTGGCGCTGATGATTTCCAGATACTGGAAGGGCGCGACCATGCTGGCGCCGACCCGCCGGATCGCCAGCACGATCAGCATATGCCCGCTGGTCGCGATGGTGCCGAGGGTTGCCAGCAAGGCCCATTCGCCTGCGGTCGGCCAGACGGGGGTCAGGACGTCGATCCCGGTCTCCCTGCCGATCCCGAGCGCTATGGTCATGGCCAGCATGCCGAAGACA